>NZ_CAWMYC010000147.1:0-205027 GCF_963872035.1 Scytonema sp. HK-05 | reverse complement strand
CAAACCCTCGTTACCAGGTTCAACCTGGTAACGAGATATTAGAGCCTCTGGCTCTGATTGAGAATGGTGAGTAAGCGAGAAAGCAGGCGAGTTTCCCAACAAGCGGGGACTGGCAAACCCGAAGGGTGCAAGATCTGAGCCTTTCACTAGCGGCGATCGCTAGTGAAAAATGAAAGAAACACATTTTCCTTCAATCTTTAAAAGCCTTACTGTACAAGGGTTTGAAAATGTGTTTCTTAGGAGGTAAGCAGTTGGAAAGGTGTAGTTCAATACTCTTCTAATCTTGGCGAAGGTATTGTTCATAGATTTTGATAACTAACTCCATAAATACCCAAGACGGACGAAATTTTTCAGGAATTTCACTTTCAGGATACGGCTCAATCTCCTGAAATCCAAGGCTACGATAAAGCGCCTGTGCTGCTTTTGCAAAAGGGGCGGTATCCAAGCGGATTTTTGAATAGCCTATCTGCTTAGCTTCATGGATAATAGCTTGTAATAAAGACCGACCTATTCCTTTCCTACGAAACTCTGGTCTAACATACATCCTTTTAATCTCGCCTACATCCTCACCAATTTTTCGCAAGCAAGCACAACCTGCTATCTTGGTTTCATATTCTCCTAGCAGCAATCTTCCTTGTGGTGGTGCAAATTGTTGAAGTTTCGCCATATCTTGCTCTAAAATTGCACTGACATCAGAACTGATGCCAAATTCATGGATAATCATCAAGTTAGTCGAACTGAGATTTTCCCAAAACAGTTCTCGTACATGACATCTATGTTCATCTGTCTCTACTTGTTGAATCTTGAGCAAATTTAATTTCTCCGCTAACTATTCCAAATTAAAAATTAGACTGATTATCAAAGTTTATCTTTAGTATTTAAACCACAGATGGACACAGATAAACACAGATGACTTCTCTGTGTCTATTTATATTTATCTGTGGTTTCATTTTCACATTAATTGACTTTTGTAAAAATTTTATTCAATATGTTCATTATTAAATATAGCCTTTTTCAACCGGGTGAAGTACAGTCGTAAGGGCACGGCAATGCCGTGCCCCTACCCGTGTACCTCACTGAAATGAAAAGCGCTATAAGTAACAACCAATAACAAAATAGTATGGTGAAAATTCCAGTCATTGATTTTTCTCTCTTCACCAGCGGCAATGCAACAGCTAGGCAAACCATAATTCAGCAAATTTATCAAGCTTGTCATGAAATTGGATTTATGTACTTAAAAAATACAAGTATCTCTAATGACTTGATTAGACAAGTGCTAAAACAAAGCAAAGACTTTTTTGATTTACCTTTAGCGGTGAAGCAGCAGCTAGCTTGGAGTGATGAATTTAGCAATCAAGGTTACGTTGGGATTGAGAGAGAACGCCTTAACCCTAATAACCCAGGAGACTTGAAAGAGGCGTTTAATATTAGTACAAAGGCAACAGATATAGATGTAACAGATAAATTATCCGCTAAATCCGCTGCCTTAGCTCCTCCTGCAAAAAACCCTGACATTCTCACCTTCTATGAAGCTTGCACACAACTTGCTAACAAGGTGTTGCAAGCGTTTGCCTTAGCTTTAGAATTACCAGCAGATTTTTTTCCTACAAATCATAACCAGCAAAATCATACCTTGCGACTGCTGCATTATCCACCTTTGTCGCAGCCACCTAAACTAAAACAGGTTCGCGCTGGTGAACATTCCGACTATGGTAGCATCACCTTGCTGTTTCAAAATGAAGTTGGGGGATTGGAAGTACGAACAGCGTCAGGTGAGTGGATTGCAGCTTCACCAATTCCTGATACTGTCATAGTCAACACTGGCGATTTAATGGAACGCTGGACAAACCATGTGTTTTGCTCAACAAAGCATCGGGTGATGATTCCTAATGATGATACGGTAAAGCAGTCTAGATATTCTGTAGCATTTTTCTGTCATCCTAATGATGATACAGAAATTGTTTGTCTGGAAAGCTGTCAAAGGGATAAATCACCCATTTATCCGCCTATTCTTGCAGGAGAGTATCTTTTGAGCCGTTTGCAGGCGACATATACTAGAACTTAGGAGTCAGGAGTCAGGAGTCAGAATTAAAAAGCAGCCTGAAAATTACGGAATTGTGGTCATTGCTTTTGTATATTTTCTTAATTACTTAACAAGTCAGTTAAGTGAGCAAGGTAGAGCATCAAGTCAATCATACATAAGAGAATCTTATGAAGCAATATCTGGGATTTGCCAAGCGGTTTTCACTCCTGTTTACTCCATTGGTAGCGACTTCTGTACTCTTCAGCTTACCCAGCCAGGCTGCAACTTTTGCTTTTTCTGACGGAGATTTAAGTTTTACAAATTTTAGTGGAGTTCTTTTCACAGAATTTGATAGTGACAATAATGCTGAAACTGAAGGTATTACCTTGGGGAAGGATGATTTTGTAGAGTTAGAAAATAATCCAGTAGTAGATACAACAAATTTTCCGCAAGAAGTATTTACTGATGTTGTAAGCTCAGTAAGTGGTGAGGGAAGAAATTACACAGGATTCGTAAAAACTGATTCAGAAATTATTGGCAATTTTGATATAGGTGCTGGTCAAACTTTTGCTTTCAACTTCTCCTCTTTTCTAAACTTAGGAACAGAAATAGATGCACCTTCAGCAGAAAATGCCCAAGCTAATGGAGACATTGCTTTCTCTCTCTTCGATACTTCAGATATACCTGAACAAGCTCTTCCAGGCTTTATTGCTAATTTGTTAGATAACCCAAGCAGTATTAACATAAACCCTTTTTCCTTCTTTTCTATTGTTGGGAATGTCACCACGGTTGGTGATGATTTTATTCTCACTCAAAATAGCCAAGATATTAACTTAAGCAATAATTTTAAGGATGTTATTTCTGGAGGAAATCAAGAATTTGCTAACGCTTCTTTTGCGGGTTCTTTCCAACGCTATTTTGATAATCCAGCCAATGTCACTTTAATCGCAACACGGAGAAGTCAAGCGAGAGTAACAGCACCTGAACCTTCAACGAGTTTAGCTTTACTGTTATTTTTGGCATTACTGGCTATAGCCAACAAAGGTAGATTGAGAGAAAATATTTTAGGGCGCTCTTACGAAGTCAAGGTCATCAAGTTAACTGTTGAGGATTGAGTTAAAGGGGATGTACTCAAAACTCAATTTACTCTATTCTGGCTAAAGACGCACTCACCTCAAGATCCTAAGCAAGGAGGGCTAGGAAAAATTCCATGTAAATAGGGCAAAATCATCCTGAGAATTCCGAAAATTAAATAGTGCAGTGTGTAGATTTTGATTATGCCCAACGACTCAGTCAAATTAGCTAGACTGAGCTTGAGACAATTTCTATAATTTGTGTCAAGCTCAATCAGAAACTTACAAAGAGGTTTTTTATAATGCCAACTCCAAGCATAGCTACTTCTGCGCCCTCAGTGTCACCCAGTCAGTCTGTTACTTTTGCCCTGTCTTATGGAGATTTATTCTTAACAAACTTTAGTCAAAAGTTTTCCTCTGTTGATAGCGACAATCAGGCGAATACCTCAGCTTCTGCGGACGGTACTACGGCGACTGTTCACAATGATGCAGTCGTAGAAACCGGCGAGACAGAAGCATTGACTTTTGCTACGAGTTCAGCTTATGGTGAAAATAAAAATTATTTTGGATTTGCAGAAACTCATGCAATTATTGTTGGTAATTTCCTTGTAGCTCCTGGTAACAATTTGTCTTTCAATTTCACGTCGGCTCTAGACTTAGAAACATCGATATATGCTCCACAACAGATAGAGAGTGTTAGTGCAGTTAGAGATATTTCGTTTTCTTTATACGACACATCTGATGTACCTGAAAGAAAGCTCAAAGACTTTCTTACGAATTTATTATCTGACCCGAATAGCATAAAAAAAAGCCGTTTAGTATTCTTTTCTGTTTCCGGAAAATTAAACAGTTCTGGAAAAGATAATTTTTTGAAAAGTCAGAAAAGCGAAAATGTGACGTTCAGCAGTGAATTCAAAGATTCTAATTTTGAAGGAAATCAAAAATTTGCGAGTACTTTGATTCGTGGTTCTGCGAAATACTCTTTTAATAATCAAGCAAATGTCACGTTAATCGCGTTAAGAACGGGTGAAGCGAGAGTAGCAGCACCAGAATCATCACGTAGCTTAACTTTACTATCAACACCAGGCTCACAGGTCGTGCCTACCGAAGGTAGACGTCCAGGTGCTCCATCAAATCGCTATTCAAATAGAAAGGTCATCACGTATACTGTTGGGAAATAGTTGCGATCGCCTAACAATCTCAAAATCAAATTGGTTGGGGTAGCACCAAAGAGGGAAAATATCTTTTGAGCCTCTAAGTAAAGATTAATTAAAGATATTCAATGAAAACCTACGACTGGATTGTTGTTGGTGCTGGGATTACGGGTGCTGCGATCGCCTACGAACTGGCGAAAAAAGGTTGTAAAGTGCTTTTGTTAGAGCAAAATGCAACGCCAGATAACGCGACTCGTTATAGTTATGGTGGTTTAGCCTTTTGGTCTGGTACCACTCCACTCACTCGCCAACTATGCGACGAAGGACGGGCACGTCACCGCATTTTGTCCCAAGAGTTGGACGCCGATACTGAGTTGAGGGAGCTAGACTTATTGTTGACGATTTCCGCCGATGCTGATCCAGAAGCTGTGGCGGCGTCCTACACTCGTTTTGCTATCCCTCCCAAATTACTTAGTATAAAAGAAGCCTGTGAATTGGAACCTCTGTTGAATCAGGAGGCGATCGCAGGTGCTTTAACTGTCAAACATGGTCATATCCACCCCGAAAAAACCACCCAAGCTTATATTGATGCGTTTGTGCGTGCTGGGGGTGAAATGGAGATTACCCAAGTTTTACAAATACTGCAAAAGGCAGTTAAGACAACAAAAGAGATATACTACGGTGCTAACACTGTAGTGTGTGCTGGTGGACTCAGCCGACAGCTACTCAAATCATCTGGCATTTCTATCAAGCTGTATTTCACGCACGCAGAAATGATTGAAACTCCACCTGTGGATGTGCAACTGCGTACCCTAGTTATGCCAGCGAATCTCAAACGGTTCCAATTAGAAGCAGAGTCCACTAAAAATGACCAATTATGGGAACAACCAGGTCTTGAGCTAGTACCACCTATCATAGATACAGGCGCAGTTCAATTTCGAGATGGTAGCTTTCGCTTTGGTCAAGTGAGCCGCGCCAAGAGCGATCCTCACGCTAATGTAAACTCAGAGCAAAGTGAAGCGGCGTTACGAGCAAGCATTAGAAAAAGTTTCCATAAATTAGGCAACTTACCAGGAACTTGGCACCATTGTTTGGTGTCATTTAGTAATGATGCACTCCCCTTGATTGGTCTCATTCCACGCGAAGGCGTTCATGTTTTTTCTGGTTTCAGCAATCCCCTTGTGTTTGTGCCACCTTTAGCACAGCGTTTTGCCAACTGGGTCTTTGGAATGGAAGACGAAATTATTACCAAATTGTCTCCTGTTCGCTTTGAAAATTTCTCAGAGCGTTTATAATAAAAACTAATACCTGAGCTATCTGCTACAGGTACTGGGCAAAACAGGGGTTGCTTTCTTTAGCACTCAAGATTTTGAAGATAGAATCTGTTGGTATCGTTTGCAGGAACAATTTCCTGTTCCTCCACCACAGCTTTAACCGCGTCCGATTCAGCAAGAGCTTCCACACCAGCAGCAGAGATTTCAACAGGAATCGAGCCTAGTGCATCAGGACTATCGGCTAACTGTTTGCCTCCGAAGTCCTGTATGATTTTGTGTATGTAGCCTAGAGCTTGCTTGGCTGAGTTGCGTATCCCTTCCATAGCGGCTTTGCGCTCAATACGCGACTGCCGCGAGTTAATCGGCTTATCAAGATTTTCTAGCTTCAAGAATACTATGATGCAGACCTTCTGCTGAGGCGCTAGATTATTGAGCCGACACGCAAACTCAGAACTGATCTTGTTTTTGCTAATTGTGTTGTTGTGATACATGATGCAATCCCCTGGTTGCCCTCAACTACTAAGAGCACTTAAGGCTTCCAGGGGTTGGAGTAAACCCCAACCCCATCGGTTATCGGGGCGACGACCATTTCCCTGAGGATGTTTTGCCGTTTCCTTCAATACATTAATGATATCTGTTACAGATGCTGTTGGCTTAGCTGCCATTAATAAAGCTGCAACACCTGCAACATGTGGAGTTGCCATAGAAGTGCCATCCATATAGTTGTATTCGTAGGTTCCGTGAGCTGTTTTCGTCGGCGGTATACAGGAGTAAACCTGAGCACCTGGGGCAACAACGTCTGGCTTTGTTACCACACCATTTGGCTCGTCTCCAGGAAACACGAGGCTAGCCCCGCTACTGAAGAATGCGACATCAACCTTGTTGTCTGGCAGTTTTTCTATTGCACCCACACTGAAGGCATTATGAGCGTTACCAGGTGAGCTAGTATTACCGTGGTTTTCATTGCCGATCGCTACTACAGGTAAAATACCATACTGCTTCACCAGTATGTCAAGTACCTCAGCAAACAATGGTTCGTAATAACTCAAACCGAGGGACATATTAATAATATCTGCCCCTCTTTCGATCGCCCAAGAAATACCTTCCAACAAGGTTCGCAAGGTCGTATCTCCGATCAGCACGCCAGCAACGAGCAAATTAGTTTGCGGCGCAACGCCAATAGAGAGACCTTTTGGAGTCTTACCTCCAGCGATTGTCCCACAAACATGAGTACCGTGCTGTCCGCTGTCAAAAGCTGGATCGGCTTTAATCCGCCTACCAAGGGGATCAATGACCACAAATTCTTTGACTCGTTTTTCAAGTGCTGGATGGGCAGCAAACACGCCTGTATCTAGCACCGCCACATTGATGTTCTCACCCGTGGTTGTCTCCCATAATTTAGGAATCTCAAGCTGTTTCAAACCCCAGGTAACGTTGTCTTTGTTTTCCTCAGCAAATAGCTCAGAATACTCAGTTTTTCGAGGTTGGATCAAATGAATTTTTTGATTGGGCAAAATAGCAACGATATTCGGTTGTTCCACCAAGGCTTCTAGGGTCTTGGGAGTCACTTCAACCGTCGCCATTGGCAATGCGCCAGAACCGATGGTAGAAACTGCTAAAGGTTCATCATCATATCCAAGGTCGTGACTAGCTTCGTGATAATCCTCAAAAATTTCTGCAGCTACTTTGATCGCCGCCTGCTGTTGAACCTGAAACATCCTCCTTTGTAGTTCGCGCAGACGACCCCGTGGCGGCAAACCTTCAAAGGGCGGTGCTTTGTAGATCACAATTGCATCCCGTTTGTCATCCTGCCCCATCTCGGCAAGAAACGGCTCGAAAGCTGGCGATATCTTGTTGTCTGGATTCATTGCGATCTACCTCTTTCTCAATTTAGTTTCGTCGGCTGGGTTTTTGACTATAGTGCCATTGCGGAATTTTTACTCTACCTATGTATTTATTTTTTCAGGCTAATCTTCCCGGCTCAGGTATCCTGGCAGGGGAAGATGCCCAAGCTGTTTGCTGGGCGAGCAATTCCGGTGCCAATAAGTCACTATAGAACTGGACGAAATTTTCGCCCATGTGTCTCCTACCTGCTTTTAAAAATAGCAAAATTTTAAATAATGTGAACTTTTAATAATTTTTAAATTTTTCCATTAAAAATATGTTATTCCCCTTGCTTATATTTTTTCATCAATTAAAGAAAAAATGAGTGTACAAATATACTTTACCTTACTTAAGTAAAGGTGTACTAAAGACGTTATAAACTTTCAAAGTGATTGAGTATTATTTAAATCTACCCCCAACTCCGCATACTGCTTAAACGATACTTCCACATCTATTTTTTCTGACACATCAATTTTTTCTGAAGCCAAAATCGCTGCTGCTTCTTGTAAAAGTTGATTCTGTTCTTTTTGAATTTCCTCCAGCCGAGTAGAAATTTCTACCAATCTTTGCTGCTTATCGTTGTGAATTTGTGGAGAAACTACAGGCAGTAAAGTTGGGATATTATCACTTATTTTTGTATCAGTAAGTTGTTTAACAGCCAAGGTACTCACGTTGGTAAATAATAAAAAGCTAATCTTCACAAAAGCTTGAAGTAATTTGAAAGGAACTTGCAAAAGTGACAAACTAGCTGACTCAATTATACGACCAATTGCCTTGATCAGACTCCAAACGATAGCAAGAGCAAAAACCAGAATCACTAAACTGATGATTGGATGGTTAACCGCCCAACCAAGAATTTGAACTAGCCGCATAAGTGTAGGGTGTTGCTCAAACCAATCAACCACCGAAGAAGAAATTGCTGTTTGAACTGCCGCCGATGTTGTACTCTTTACCTGCTCAGCAGATTGCAATGTTTCTTGTAAAGAAGCTTTAGCTTGCCCAAAATTTGTCGTAACTGTATCCACAGCCTGACTAGTGGCTTGAGTTGCTGTTTGCTTCCAAGACTCCCCAAAAGCTTTTGCTGATTGAGTTAGAGAGTGAACGCTGTGGTTAACCAAATCTTTAGTTTGCTGAAAATGTTGAAAAACTTTTTCAGATAGATTTATATTTTTATCTAAATAAGAAATTTCGGCTGGAGATGCCATAAAGTATTTCACCACGGATAGTGAAAAGCGAGATGATTAAGTTCAATGTAAGCAAAAATTTTTAAAGTAGATTGTAAATTTTTGCCAATAAAAGTTCTATCCCTAGATGGAAGTGCATAAACAATGGCTCTCTTTGCACTGATAGGGTTGTTGTGACAGGCTTGTTAAATTATTCTGTACTTGAAACAGTTGGTGCAGTATATCTTCAAACAGAGTCAATAACCTGTGTTACTCGCAATTCCACAGGTCATCCTTTAGTTAGCAGGCATGATCATTCTTAGGTTAGAAGAACCGGGTTCTTACCTAGTGTTACAAATAAAACAAGGTTTAGTTAAAATAGTAAAAGTCTGTAATTCTACTATTTTTATACCCAACTTAAGGGTTTTCTCGAGGGTACATCTACTTTTTTTACGTCCAAAAAAAATCTAAAACCCTAGTTTGTCGCCGGAGTCGTATGCTTAAATACAACAATTACAACTGCTAATCAGCAATTTCAACGTCAAATCCACCAAAGTTAAGCATATTCTGGCAATTTTTGCAAACTTCTAGGATTGTACCTTCGTTTAATATGAAAAGTGCGTTTCCTCTGACATAATAACGACGATTATTTCATCCTGTCAAGATTTCACAACTTAATTCTGACTCAGCATTTTTTCTTAGAAACATCAAATCTCAAAAAAGCGTCTCACATTCCAACGGTTAACGCCGTAACGCTATTGAGTCATCTACCATCACAAGTCTCATGAAAGTCAAAATTCGTTTGCTGAGCGCATTCACTCTCTCCGTGTCTGCGTTTACTGCCATACCTAATCAAGGGAATCGTCAAAGTATCCAGAGGTATCTGGAATCCTTCATTTCACTGGTGAAGCAAATAAAGGTACCACTATCACGTAGAAGGTATCTGTTCGACCAATCACGTACGGTCGTCGTTTTATACGATCCTGTCAGAGAAGGAAAACTTAAAAGTACACCAATCACGACTAACATCTATTCGCCTCAGAACTTAAGTTCCTCGACTGTCTCTCAGGCTGAATTTCTTCGAGAGAGAGTCTTTCAAAAGCCAATTATAAACTCAAAAAACTATTTTGACTAATATTTTTCATTTTCAATTGATTTGTTTCCAACTGCTTACACCCTTGTTTACTGGAGGTCATTTTGTTTAAGTCCCGTATCACAAAAACCCTAATTGCCTTCTCATCCTATGCTGCGGCAGTAGTGAGTGCGCCTCAGCAGGCTTTTGCTCAGCTCAGTATTGGGCGTTATGGTGTCCAACCAGGACTGGAGTCAAATTATCTCCAGTACCAGATGTCAGGACGTTCTTTGAGTCAAATGCGAGTCATTCCTGGATGTGGTGTGGGAGATGGTGCTGGCTGTAACAAAACTGCAACAGTACTCCAGCAATTAGTTGAGTCCAACGGCGGACCTACCTACCAACAGCTGCTGATACGAGCGGCTGGTGGGGAACAAAACTTCCGCAATTTCGCTTCTTTCTACGGAAACAATCCCAATCTGTCTCTGGTGCCGTACGCCTCCTTCTGGCAACACGACAACCCTTATATGGTGGATGGATATCGGTATCTTCTTGGGCAAACAGTGAGTCGGACACCCCAAGCAGGTTTAGGACAGGTTACTAAGAACTTTTACTGGGCACCAGAGGGTTCTGGAAACTCACTTGATCCCCGTAGTGGCTTGTTGAACTTGAAATACTCCTATGGGCGTTTACTGTTAGAAGAAGCCGCAAAAATCCCTAACCTCAAGCAGCAGATTCAGTCTCAGGATTTGCCAGCAGACGTCAAGCAGTTTTATGCAAGTAACGCCTCTCAAGGGTTGCGTGCGTTGAATAGTGGCAATGAGAGTCAACTTGAAGGGAAGCTCCTCGAAGTACTCTCCAAGCCATTCTCCCCAGATGGAGCGGAGTACAACCGTCCAAATGCTGGCATTCCTCCGGAGTTTGACGACATCATCGGGCAAGGTCTTCCAGGAGATGTCTTTGTGGCGGCAGTTCCTCCAGTATTGCCCGAGGGAGAAGTGATCACCGAGGACATTGCTCCCGTCGGTCCTGTAGGAGACGTCGTGGCACCACAAGGCGGAGGTGGTGGGTTCCCATTCTGGGTCCTCGGCGGTATTCCCTTACTTGCTCTACCTTTTCTTTTTGGCGGTGGAGGTGGAGATGATTCCCCAGATAGGGTAGCCGTAGCACCGCCACCACCCGCAGGCGAGACTCCACCACCCGTAGGTGAGCAACCACCTGGTGGAGGCGTGACTCCCCCACCTGTAGGTGAGCAGCCGCCCGGAGGCAGTGTGACTCCTCCTGGTGGTGTGACTCCTCCAGGAGGCGGTGTGACTCCTCCAGGAGGTGGTGTGACTCCTCCAGGAGGCGGTGTGACTCCTCCTGGTGGCGGTGTGACTCCTCCTGGTGGCGGTGTAACTCCTCCTGGTGGCGGTGTGACTCCTCCTGGAGGTGGTGTGACTCCTCCTGGTGGCGGTGTGACTCCTCCTGGTGGCGGTGTGACTCCTCCTGGAGGTGGTGTGACTCCTCCTGGAGGTGGTGTGACTCCTCCAGGTGGCGGTGTGACTCCTCCAGGAGGTGGTGTGCAGCCGATACCCGAGCCATCGACGTTAACGCCGCTTTTGTTGTGGACGATGATAATGTCTATGCTCGGTTACAGAAGGTGGCGCAAGCAGGGGTGTAAGGGTGTAAGGGTATAAAGGATATTTTCAATTCTTTATAAGGATGCTCCCGGTGAAAACCCCAACGCCAGTCCCACCAGGTGGGGAGACCATGAAAGCCAGTCGCCTGGGTCAGGAAACCCTGCTGCATAGCGCTGGCTCACCACGCGGTTGGTTCCTCCGTGGCAACCTTTAGCCATTGGTGTCAACTTAAGCCAAAAGTCATTATTGACAAGCATTTGAATATTTTTGATGTAACATCTAGATTTTCGATCCCCCCTTAACTCGACTTTATCCATTTTTTTGGCAACGCGATCGCTATCACTGAAACCATTGTGGGACGGTAGTTTTACTTTTTGAACTTCATCGATAATTTGTGAGGTAGAAAAAGTATTTGCCAAAAAGCTAGGCTTTTGCCGAATAAATAAAACCGAGTTCTTAATTTTGGATAAAGTCGAGAATCCCCCCTTAAAAAGGGGGGAAATAAAATTAGATCCCTTACACCCTGCCTTAAAACAAATTTAAATCCGTGACTGCACCAAGACTGCTGGAAGATACCAATTTGGTATATTTTGCCAGCACACCCGTGGTATAACGGGGTGGACGTGGCTGCCAATTGGCACGACGACTCGCTAACTCTTCATCAGATATATCTAAATGCAGTGAACGAGCATGGGCATCAATGGTGATGGTATCGCCTTCTTCGACTAGGGCGATCGCACCCCCAACTGCTGCTTCTGGTGCAACGTGACCTACTACCATGCCGTAAGTACCGCCTGAAAAGCGCCCATCGGTAATGAGTCCCACAGAATCACCCAAACCAGCACCAATAATTGCCGAGGTGGGAGCCAGCATTTCCCGCATACCAGGACCACCCTTGGGTCCTTCATAGCGGATGACGATGACATCCCCTGGGTTAATTTTCTTTGCCAGAATCGCATCCAAGCAAGCTTCCTCAGATTCAAAAACCCGTGCTGGTCCAGTAATTTTGGGTATTTTTATCCCAGTAATTTTAGCGACAGCCCCTTCAATCGCCAAGTTACCTCTAAGGATGGCTAAGTGTCCTTGTTGATACAGCGGGTTATTCCAAGGACGAATCACATCTTGATTTGCTGATGGTTCTTCTGGGACATCAGCTAACACTTCGGCTACTGTTTGCCCGGTGATGGTTAGGCAGTCTTCGTGTAATAAATTATGTACCAGTAGCATTTTCATGACTTGAGGAATGCCGCCAGCTTTGTGCAAGTCTGTGGCTACATACCGTCCACTAGGTTTTAAATCGCACAAAACGGGAACGCGGGCGCGGATGGTTTCAAAGTCGTTCAGGATAAGTTCTATACCAGATGTGTGGGCGATCGCCAGTAGATGCAGCACTGCATTTGTCGAACCACCCACCGCCATGATCACAGAAATAGCATTTTCTAGGGATTTACGAGTTATAATCTGGCTGGGTAAGATTTGCTTACGAATGGCTTCCACCAAGAACAAGGCAGATTTTTCAGTACTTTCCGCTTTTTCTTCATCTTCTGCTGCCATTGTCGACGAATAAGGTAAACTCATTCCCATTGCTTCAATAGCACTAGACATCGTGTTTGCTGTGTACATCCCACCGCAGGAACCAGCGCCTGGACAAGCATGACGCTCGACTTCTAGAAGTTCATTTTCGTCAATTTTCCCAGCACTGTATTGACCGACAGCTTCAAAAGAACTGACAACAGTTAAGTCGCGTCCGTTGTAGTTTCCGGGTTTAATTGTACCCCCGTAAACAAAGATGGCGGGGATGTTCATGCGAGCAATGGCAATCAACGCCCCTGGCATATTCTTATCACAACCGCCAATGGCAAGAACACCGTCCATACTTTGCCCATTGCAGGCGGTTTCTATTGAGTCAGCAATGACTTCGCGCGATACCAAGGAATACTTCATCCCTTCGGTTCCCATCGAAATGCCGTCGCTGATGGTAATTGTGCCGAACATTTGCGGCATTGCCCCAGCATTTCTGATGCCAATTTCTGCTCTTTGCGCCAGTTTATTGATCCCCATATTGCAGGGGGTAATAGTACTGTAACCATTGGCAATACCAACAATGGCTTTGGTGAAATCCTCATCTTTAAAACCAACAGCACGCAGCATTGCCCGGTTAGGCGATCGCTGCACTCCTTGCGTTACAACTTTGCTTCTTAAATTCTCTGACATTTTGATAATTTCCTTGTGCCGTCATCTTTCTCTTGGCACATTTGCTAGGAGTGATTATCTCAAAATACCAGATACTCTACAGCTCATTTTCACGTTTTGGCACAAAGAGTGCAGCGAGCGATCGCTAACCGTTGATTGTACCATCTGGCATAATTGCACCCTGCAACAGAGTACCCATCATGTATGCCCCATACAGATTAGCTCCCTGTAGATTTGCAGCGGTAAAATCTGCGTCTATCAAGTCTGCCATTTTCAGATTTGCCCCATCAAGGATGGCTCCTGTGAGCTTTGCCTCAAAAAGATTTGCCCCACTAAGATTGGCTCCTGTGAGGTTAGCTCCCGTCAGGTTAGCTCTCACTAAAGATGCTTCTGTCAAGTCAACCCCGACTAAATTTGCTTTACTCAAATCAACTTCACTCAGGGAAGCTCCTTTTAAAGTTGCTCCGCTGAGATTGACTCCATTTAGGTAACTACCTATAAGATTTACGCCCTTGAAGTTTCTTTCTCCTGCCTGATAGCGTTTCAAAAAATCATCTACGTTCATTGCACTAGTTAACAACACCTCTTGCATGCAGTGTGCCTCAAAGAACAGACTTTGATAAGTTGATTGTGTTACCATCTCACGTTATGAGAAATTATGTCATTATCTATAAATAAATTATCATTATGGTTATATAAACTAAGTCATTGGTGAACAACTGATAAATGATAGTTTGTTAGGACGTAAGCACTACCACAAACTCAAGTTGTATCTTGGCTACTTTCCACGCATAATTGTTTGTCAAGTTTTTTACTGAATGAGGATAGTTGTCTTATAGTCGAGTCCTGACTCATTGCTCGGCACTCATTACTCAGCACTGTTTAGAAGAAGGCTTTGAGAAATAGTTGGTAGTGATAACCAAAACTCATTTTCTTAACCCGTAATTGGCTTACGGGCAAGCGACAAGATTAATTTCAATACGGTTCGGTTAGCTTGTTTATCTCAAGGGAGATCCCCCCAACCCACGCCACTTGCGGGATTGTCGGCAGAGCCGGACGCCAGTTCCCGCTTGTCGGGAAACCCCAACGGGAGAGCCAGTCGCCTGCTGTCGGGAAACAAGGACTGCATAGCGCTGGTCTCACCTCCTGCTTTCCCTGGCTCCCCAACGCAGTGGCTCCCCTTAAATCAGTTATCAGTTATCAGTTATCAGTTGTCAGTTGACAATTAACAATTAACAGTTCACTGTCCACTATCCACTATCCACTGTCCACTGTTCACTGTTCACTGTTTACTGTTCACTGTTAAAAAAGGGGGGCTATTTTACCCATTTACCCCCTTTCTCAGAGTGCCGCAGGCGGGGGGATCTTATCCGAACCGTATTGAGATTAATTTCACTCATATGTCAATGAATCAGTCATAATTTTTCATTTGAAATTCTCTACAATATTTTGCTTCAGCAGTTCCTGCAATAGCTTTAGCAAATTTTATGGGCAGATTTCAACAAGACCTTGCTGTTATTCCTGTTTTTTAATAAACATTGTTTTATATATTTATTGACTTGATTATGAATCCTTATCTTGATATGTATCTTGATAGTAAAAAGGAAAATCTTTCAACGTAGTAACTCGCAGGCGGATTAAGGCATAGAAATGTCTGACGTATTTCCTGATTCTACTAGTGACTTTTTCAAAGAGCGATCGCTGCTGGAATGCCTTCTGTTTGTAATTCTCGAAATAGAGTTGTCGAGTCGCGGGATCAATCTGTCCCTTTCTAATTCTGATGGCATCAATTTTGTCGTTGAAAAATTCAATTTTTGGCATTTCATCAAGCTGAACCGGAAATTCTGTGGCAGCAGCAGCTAGTCCCATTACACTCCCTTCGCTATCATAGACCCCATTTAACTCAAAGTAATTGCCAATTTTTTCCCACAGTTCCAAAAACTTCATTTCCTTGCCAGAGTCTTTGGCAACGGCAAACATAAACTCGCTGACAAAATTCACTTTCTCTAAGTCCAAGTTAAATTTTTGAGCAATTGTTTTAGCCAGTTTTACACGTTTGATACGGTCGGGTCTTCCTGTCAGTGGTTGATAATGTTGCAGAATTTTTGCACAACTGCGGGCTGAGATACCAGGTTCCCACTGCACTGGCATCACGTCTTTTAAAATTCGCATATCAGCATCAACAAAAACACAAGCATCGTAAAGAGATAGAGCTTTGACAATAACGTAGCGTTTATCGTGGTAACACGCTACGCTCTGCTGATAGTGTTTAAAGACCTGTACATTAGAATATTGATTAAAGTCTTGTGGTTGGTCTGTGAGGATAACCAGAGGATTGTCAGAAAACTGTTTTAAATCTGCTGCTAAATCCTTTGCTAAGGCACGATATTTTGCACCTATAGCTAGGGTACAGAAACAAAAATTTTGCGTTCCCTGGTCACTCTCTTGATTTGGCTTATAAATAGTTTCAGTAGAAATCATTATATTTTTATCTTGCTACGGTGTTTTGAAAAAAACCTCATGAGGTAAGAAAAACCGCCAAAGGAAACCAGCTGGCAGCACTACGTCAGTGGATTCAGCATCTATAGGTAAATATTGGGAACGATAAGTTTTAATTGCCTGATTCTTCTTGGATTGCACCTTGTGTATAGCTAATTGATATGCTCCTGCCAATTCCTCAAGCTTGAGATCGCGAAACAGCAAAGAATCCCAAAGCAACCAGATAGCATACTGCCACAAATCTACCTTTACTCCTGCTTTGGCGATCGCCGCAGTCACAAGTTGATAAGTCGTCTCATGGTCTTTACTGCGGTCTTTATTGTGAGTGACGTAGACCTCTTGCGGCTGGAAGTCATGCAGCAATTGTGCCATTTCTTCAAGAGTTTGTTGTTGCTCAACTTCCGTCATCTTATGCAGTGCGCCATCCCATTTATTGAGAAAGTGAACATCTTTTGACTCAACGCCTAAGATGTTCAAAGCTGTCAGTGCTTCTTGTTTGCGAATTTGAACAATTTCCTCACGGCTAATCTTGGGATTACCTTTATGAGAACCCCCTCCATCCGTGACAAAAACAACCTTAACAGGCACATTTTGTTCTCGTTTGAGTGCAATAATTCCACCACAGCCCAGCGCTTCATCATCTTGATGAGGAGCAAACACAAGCGCCGATTTCTGGCTCAAATCTAACGGTTTACTGCCTGCATACAAAAGCCAATAAAACTGTAGTTTAATCCGAAGCTCTCGCAATCTGTAATTAAACAACCACCATTTGTTATGCAGACCGATCCTTAAGCGACGAATAAGATAATTCGCGTTCATAATGCAACGATATGCTTGAAAAGCTCTATCTGATATTACAGCACTTTTTTATTTTCTGAAAAATGATAAATATTGTCAGCTTTTTCTTTACTTAAGCTTCTACAATCGATATTTTTTTTAGTGATTTTACGAAGATATACTGATTTTTTAAATTTCAGTTAAGATACATCAAAAAAAATTGATTTATTTAAGTATCATAACAATATAACAATTAATCGTCATATTGTTATGATATTGATTGAGTCAACCTAACTTGATTTTGCTACCAAGAACAAAAATTTTTTCGTAAAGATTTCGCTGGTAGTGCTTGGAATCGGTAGCCACTTGTACCCTAGTTTTTCCAGAATAAGGTGTGGTGGGGTTCTGCTTATCAAGATTCCCATGCAGCCTGAAAAAAGTCTCGCTCACAGAGCATGGCATAGCGATAGGTTGAGTGTACCAACGCCGTGCTGCTAGCGTAACGGTCAACCAAATCTTCTAATTGTTGCGTTAGTGGTTGAAAATCTGCGCCACTGTAAGTCCGAATCCAATCCGCATACTGATGATTGGGAATGCCATTTCGAGCCAACTGTTCTCCTAAAAATGCATATAGACGCATACAAGGGGACATCGCCGCAGCAGTTAAACCCACATCTCCACTCCAAGCAGTTGCCAACAAAAAGTCGGTATAACGATGGGTTGTTACTCCAGGTTCTACAGAATGCAAACTGACTCCCCACTTTGCTGCATAACCTTCATGTAGCTTCAGTTCTTGTAAAACTCCATCAACCAAGGAGTGAAAGGTCGTAAATACCGGGAAATCTGGTGCTTTCGCTGCAGCTATGCTGTAAGCACGGGCAAAGGCTTCCAAGAAAAAAGCATCTTGCCCAACATAATAGGCAAATTTTTGCTGTTTGAGAGTACCGTCACCTATACCTTGGACAAAAGGATGCTCAAGACAAGCCTGGGCTATATCTTGATTTGCTTCCCATAATTCCTTCGAGATAGCCATGAGTTGTGAGTTGTTAATTGTCAATAAAATACCACTATTCACTAAGCTGCGTTTTTTTGGTGAAAAGAACGATTTTATTTCTGTAACTCTTTCACGACAAGGTTTTCAGGCTGTGCATGGCGGCAAAATGTGACTTCGCTACTTTTACACCCACATAAAAATACCGCAAGAAAAGCTCTCCAAGCTTAACTTCCGTTGTTGCAAATCAGGTAACTATACACATAATAACAATTATGTCAATGCGTAAAACCTAACATTTTGTCACCACACCCCCACAACCCTTCCCACTGCGTTAGATTTCGTCATTCTTCATCCCGAATTTTGATTTTCTTATCAATGAAAAACCCTCACTCCCGACGAAAGAATGAGGGTTTAAACCATGATGTGTGAGTTTTTTCTATCAGTGACTGGACTTTCCAAGTGGAATGTTTTTCTTTCGGTTCAGCTTATGACGCAACGTCCGCTTATTCCAGAAGCCTCTCCAGCTTAGGCGCGTTTTTTTATTTGTCAATCCCTAAAATCTGTTAAGACTGGCTGTCAAGTCTAGTAATTGTTTTGATTACTGTTGTGGCTTTGGTTTTGGCTTTGGCATCTCAAGCGGCTTGCCCTTAAAGTCCCCTTTGGGCTTGCCCTTAAACGTTAGCTCAGCGCTGCCGCCTGAGGCAGTTGGTTTACCTCTTGGTGCTTTAAAGTCTTTGCCAGCAGCCTTAAGAGCTGCTCTCTTTTGTGCCATCACCGTAGCTTTATCATCCTTGCTCGCCTTCAGGAACTTTGGTGGCAACTCCCGTGGCAATTCTAGTAATGAGTCAAATTCAAAAGCGTCCCGGTGCGGCACAAACTTTGCTTTAATCTGTACGAATACCGGGCGTCCTTGTTCTTCTTTTGGTGCTTTGGGATTGAACCGGAACGGTGGCACGAGTGCGTCTCTCCAGAACAAAGGTAAATGACTCGCTTTCATGAATTTTACTTTTCTTGCTGGTTCCGACTGTTTAATATAATCCAGCCGTTCTTTAGTAAAATTCTTAAACACAGAGATACACGGTGTCCGGCAGACAGGAATAAACTGCCACAGCCCGCAAAGTTTAAACTCCATGTCCTGAAGTTGTTGTGAAATTACCTCGGAGTGGCGTCCTTTGTCAAAACCAACCGCTTGAAAGCCAATGCTGGGCGGCTGATCTCGTCCGGGGAAATGAGTAAACTTGGGGTAAACAACCAAGCGTTGGGTAGATTCGCCAGTCGCCTCTATCTCTTTCTTGAGCGCATCATATGCTCTCTGTTTGCGTGGAGCATAGAACAGTGGATATTCTTTGTTGCCAATGGTGATAGTGCTTCTCTCCTTATCCCCCTCTGTTATGAAATTTACCTTGCCAGTAATTATCCCAACTGCTTGAAATAATGCATCAGAAGAAGAAGTAGTATCTGGCTGACTTTCAGTAGAATTCTGCTCTTGGAGTGCAGGTTCCGACTGTTCTTTTGAGGACACTACTCCATCTTTTTCCAAGTTACTGACTTGGTTTTGTGTATTATCATCCACTTGTTCTGGCTTAGGTGTTGCTGATTCTAAAGGAACAGCAGTTTTGGTAGGCTTGTTGTTGATAGGTTCTGTAGAAGCCATAATTATTATTTTTTAAAAGTGAGCGCGAATATACGCCGCTCACTTCATAATATAAAGCCTTGGCTGTCAGTGGGGTTTGTAAGTGGGGTTATGCTGAAAAATACGCGGCGTACCCCCACTTATCAGTCCAGATGAAATTTACTCCAAGTGCTGCTGCACATTGCTCGCCTCACCGGAGGTGAGTTAATCATCCAAAATTTTTTTTGCGTTAGAAAACCCTGGTTTCTCGGGTGAAATCAGGGTTTTGAGCCTACCTCTAAAGTTTTGGTTATAGGGGACGTGAGGCCGAACCGCTAACTATCTTGATAAAGTTGCCAGTGGTTCGGCTGTCAGTTGGGATTATCTTGGAACGCTTTCAGTTTAAGCGCGTTTTTTTATTTGTCAACTGATACATTCTTGGCATGAAGCGATTACTTTTATATCAGCTATTTCATTCTGTCTTGACGCGTATATTCGCGCTTTCTCATGTAGCGTAGGTTCCAGAAGAATGGCTAAAATCTAGATTTTATAAGAGTATTCAGACCAAATTGCATGATTTTACTCTACGCGTGGACTTATGCTTAATTACGTCCAACTTGGGCAATTGATTTTTCTTCATATCCTGCTGCGTAGTCAATCACGCACATCGTTTTGTATTGGGCATGAGTTCCAGAAGCAACTCCAGCCACTTGAAAAGCAGGGTTAAAGATGTTTTTTCTATGACCGCGATTTGGTACTCCATCATCCACAATTAACTGCATAACAATATCAGTCGCTGTACTCTGACCATAGCTGATATTTTCCCCAGCACTAGTTTGCCAATTTCCGTAGCGGTCCATACGAGTCGCTGGATCACTCCCATCGCTTCCAGTGTGACCTGTTGTACCTTTTGGACCATTATCGTTGACAAGGTCAAGAGCACCCAAAGACATTCCCTGAGATATCGTTAAAGCACCAACCGGAGTGGCGGACTGGAGAAATGCAATTGCTTCATCAACGGCTTTCTCCCCTTCTATTGTTTGCATGAAGACTTGATCAGCGACTTGGACTCGGTTACCTTGAAAGCGCTGTTTATAGTTTTCCAAGATAGAGATGTATGCTTTGGGATTTGTCCTAACCTTGTTCATCTCAGTAATGACTTGTTGTTCCAATGACGCATTTGAACTTACCTGTGTCTCTAAAGTAGGATTAGCTGCTTGGACTTCGCTGTTAGCAACATTCGGTACAGATAAAGCGTCTGCTAAAGATGGGCTAGAGAGAAACAGTTGAGAACTGCAAGTTGCTATTAGGGCGATAGGGAAAAACACACCAAATTTACTGTGACGCATACATGACCTCACGGTTGTTACAAGGAATTATTTGGATTTGTCTCTAAATGCACCGAGTCCTGCTTGGGGAACGGCAGTAGAGTTCAATCTCAGATAGCACTTAAACTGAACTCTTAACTCTGCATCTAAAGTAACTTGGTGAAACCTAGCCAGCAAACAGTGCGCCTACCGAAGAAGAACTTGTGAAGAAGTACTTGCGATTCTCCAGCTACGTACGTGGTGATTATATGTATATAAATTGACTTGAAATCCAGACTGGGCTAGTCCAATCTTGACTTACAGCGCTTCTCAATTGCATAAACTACAAACCACATGGTAGGGGCACAGCAAGGCTAAGTGCCCCTACAAGCCAACCTGTGTTCTACCCAATTGAAAACTGCTGTAAACCACATGCCGAGTATATATGCGGTGGTCTTAGAAGTTCATAAAGCAGGTACAAGCTTTTATGCTGGCACAGAGCCTAAAGTCGCCGCACCGGAAGATGCACGGAATGTTGCTTTTTCAATATGAGCCGGGCAAGGATTGCTTTTCCTCTCTAGAGGGAACTTTCTTTCTAACGTTTTATTGCAAGTCAAGTACAGTCCTCCCATTCATTTTTCATAGGAGAGAATGATGATTTTTGCAACTGTCAACCCATTTAAAGTACGAGCAGCTAACACTGTTCGACTGGTAGGGAATCACCGCACTTATAGGGCGGTGAGGATGTCAATAACCGTACCGTATTGCCTACACTCTAAAATGGCAAAAACTGAAGCAACAAAGAGCCAACACTGCCGACAAAATCAATTAAATCGGGTTTGGCAGGTTTTACCGTCGTTTCGTAGGGTGTTTGCAGTTCTTTGATAAAAGCTTGTGCTGTTTGCATTCCGCTGCTATTGCTTTGGGATGTAAACAGTTTTTCAGCGACTTGGGCGTCTTGGAATGCACCTTGTCGGTCAAATGTTTGGTAACGGGCGATACCACGAGCTAGGTAAGCACCTGCATAATCAGGTTTGATGACAATAGCTTGGTTGAAATAATCAATTGCTTGCTGTTGGTTGCCTTTTTGCGCTTCGGCAACACCCCAAGCATAAAATTCTTCATGTGTAGCAATTTGCGATGGTATGCCTATTGCTCCTTGCAAGTTAACACCATTGAGAGTCGCACCATTCAATTGAGCGTTAACTAAATAGGTATTTCTCAAATCAGCACCCTCCAGATTTGCCTGATTGAGATTAGCACCGCTCAGGTTAGCACCAAATAAACCAGTACCGCTCAAGTTTGCACCCCTCAAATCAGCGCCGCTTAAGTTAGCGCGGCTGAGGTTGGCACCTGCAAGATTAGCCCCGCTTAAATCGGCTCCTGATAAATCAGCCATCACCAAACCAGCAGCAGTTAGGTCACAATTTTGACATTGTTTGCTTGCCAATAACTGTCTGATGTGTTGAGGATTTGCTGCTTGGGCAGTCTGGCTCAGGCTGATCAGAGTTAAAAATGCGGCTGTGGCTAAAATTTGGCTTTTCATAATTGGTGTCGCAATATCTTGCCCTGAAAACTCAACCTTTGAGTACACAAGAATATAAGTTTATATTTTTTTTATTTTTTAGCCGTATGCATACCGTTATGAGGTATGATTTAGTTATGCTGTTGAGTCAATGTGAAAGTAGGCAGACTTTGTCTGGTGTTTTCTCTAGCTGTATGAGCTGAGGAAAACCAATTGAGTTCTGCAAATAAGCTCAAGGTAAACGTTAGAGTAGCAGCTAATAATAGTTTTTCCAGCATAGGTCATTCCCCCACAACCGCTTAGTCATCATCAGTATTTATAATCTGGCTATAAATATGATTTATATTTACTCCCAAGCTAAGAGATAAACGAATTTGGGGAAAGTGACTTCTATCTAGCCTTCCGGTGACGCTCATCACACATACAGCTTGCGTGCGCTTTAGCTACCTAAAATCAACTCCCTTGGGCATAATTGCGCCATTGAGGTTTGCACCTTCTAGATGAGTACTTTTTAAAATCGCTCCTTCAAGGTTAGCATCATCAAGATTGGCACCCCTGAAGTCGGCACTACTGAGATTAGCATTGCTGATATTGGCATTTTTCAGATTTGCACCACCCAGATTAGCATTGCTCAAATTAACATCACTCAAATTAGCATTTTCCAGATTCGCACCACTGAGAATAGCACCGCTCAAATTAACACCGCTCAAGTCAGTATTGGCAAGATTCGCACCGCCTAAATTGGCGTTACGCAGCTTCATTCCCCGTAAGTCCTTTCCTTTCCAATTAACGCCACCAAGGTTTTTTCCAGGTTCTTGCTGTTCTTGAATTGGTACGACTGGTGTGTGTTCTGGTGGCGGAACTAATGTATCTACAGGGACTTCTGTAATATCTGGCGCGGTTACTGTTTGGTTTGGTGCTGCAACTGGTGTTTCTACACTTTTGAGCGCCATGTATATGCCAACTCCAGCCAAAAGAGTTGCTCCAGTCAGTACAGCAGAGAGGGTGAAAAGCAAATTTTGGCGTTGCTGATACATTTGTGCTGCCTCAAGGGTTTGATATTAGTTTTCGGAGATGTCTAATCATTATGTGAGATCATTCTCAATATTAATACATAGATATAGGGGTTACGCCCGAAGATAAAGCACACGGTATCTTACAACTTAGCTTTCTAGGGTAAAGCAGCTTTATTAAAATAATTTTTCCACAGAATCAGGAAACAGCCCGTACAAAGTTGTATAATACTTTAGATTTCCACGTCCTCCTGACTCAAATAGTTATATGTCAGACTTTTTTGAATCGTTTGCTAATTCAATTAAAGATACTCGGCTTTCCGATAATCCATCTGAAGTAAGAGAACGACTTCAATTGTTGGAACAGTCGTTAGAGATACGACAAAAAGAGATTCTGTCTTCCAATAATCCGTGTGAAATAATATCTCTGGAAGATGAACAGGTAGAAGCGGTTTACGATGATATACAAAAAACATATCGAATAGATACCATCAGTCAAGTTGCTAGTTCACCAATTACACAAGGTAGAAACAGAATTATTAATGCAACAATCGATGATACAAATAGTCCTAAAATTATTATTAATAATTCTCAAATTCGTCTGACTATAATATTAAACAATTTCCAAGATTTAAAAAATCTACTTAATTCTTTATTTATAAAATTTTGGAGGTAATTATTTTATCTGGATGAATAAATTGGAAAAAAGTATTAAATCAAATTAATTTTATTTACTTAGGAGTAAATCTAAATGACTAATGAATCTAACAAAAAACCTAATAAATCCTATCAAATAGGAAATATAAGCGACGTTAGTGATTCTCCAATTACACAAGGAGAGAACATTACAACAAATATAACAAAATCAAATAGTAATAATACCCCCATAGATTTAAAAGCAGAAATTCGTAAAACGTTAGACGAACTTGCTAAAAATCCTATAACTCAAAAGGAAGCAGTAGCAACTGAAGCTATCAAAGAGGAAATCAAGGCTAACCCTACCCTCAAACAGCGATTACTTAACGCTTTGAAAGAGGGAGGTACAGAGGCATTAAAAGTAATATTCGAGCATCCGGTAGTTAGTATTTCCATTGAAACGATTAAGGGATTTTTAGAAGCAAAATAAGATAATTCTGAAATTTAAATTAAAATTCTATCGGCTGACCGCCAAAGCGCTTATGAATAGAATCAAGTATAAACCACACCGGATTCATTCAATCATCAAAAATAAACCCCTACTTCAATCACGAGGTAGGGTTTTTGTTTAAATCAGATTATCAGGTAGGTCACTAAAGCATTGTCTAAGCTCTTGATATCACGAACTTCTACAGGTTCTGTAGTATTCAAAACGAGATGGGCGAACCGTTGAAATGAGAATAAGGAGAGCGATTTTTTTCGGGGGAGATGGCATAGAGCCGAGATGGGACTGGCAATGCGGTAAGATGACCTAATGTCAGATTCTGAGCAACTTGTCATCTACCAGCTTCATATTTTTATCTTGGGCATCAGCCCCATGATTTGGCGTAGGGTCAAAATCCGCAGCGACAGTACAATCGCCGATTTGCACTACATGATCCAGACTGTAAGGGCACAGCAATGCTGTGCCCTTATCGCAAATTTGGTCTATTTACCTGAAAACAGCTGTAAGCAACAAAGGAGAGTTTATCCAAGGAAATTGATACCCGCTACAGCTACTGCTCCCCCAAGCGCACTGGCTGCAAGCGAAGTCAACGCAGTCCCAAATAGCCACCAAGCAGCACCTGCAACGGCTTTTTTGGCTTCAATACCTTGCTTTTTCGCTTGTTCCTGAACTGCTGAAAGGCGTTTTTGAACTTCTTGCTGGATGCGTTCAGCACGATGCAGTACGCTATCCCGCGCGGCTTCGATTTGGTTGACGATGCGGTTTGCATCTTCCTCAGAAATATCCTCACGCGAACTCAACAGAGCAACTAGAGTACCACGGTCGAAGTGACTGAGGCGATCGCGCAACGCATCAAATCCTGCTTGGGGATCGTCAAACACTTTAGCAAAGTCTTGCTGAATAGCTTCATAGTTGAGTTCCGGACGATTCAGCGAGTTGAGATAGTTGCGAATTCTGGCAAAAACCCCATCGATGACTGATGTCACTCTTTGCTGAATCTGCTGGAATTGTTCGACTATCGAGTGGCGAGCAGATTCAATTTGGTCTACAATCCGATTTGCCTCTTCTTCTGAGATATCCTCACGTTGGGATAGCAAAGCGACAAGTGTAGAACGGTCGAATTTGGAGATGCGATCGCCTAAACTTCCAATTCCGGCGCGTGGATCTTGGAGCAGCAATTGCAAATCGCGCTTGATACTTTCTGGATTAAGTTCTTCTTTATTCGTGTTGCGCAGGTAATCTTCCAGATTTGCCTCAAAGTCCAGAACTTGTTTTGTGGCGCGGTTTGCCAAGCGTCTTGGCGCTCCTATTATACGACTAATCGCTTCTTGTAGCTGATCAATGGTTTTGTTAACTTGCTCTTCGCTCAAATCTCCCCGTTGACTCAACAGTTTAACCAAAGTTTCGCGATCTACACCAGACAGGCGATCGCGTAGTGCTAAAGCACCCTCTTTGGGGTTATCGAGTAATTTTGCTAAATCTTGCTGGATACCTTCTGGGTTGAGTTCTTCCAGGTTGGTATTACGCAGATATTCAGAAATAGCACTGATGGTTTGCTCGTATTGCTCTTTGGCTGTATCCGCTACTTTTCGCGGTGCTTGCAAGACGTTATCGCGTACCGATTCCAACTGGTCAATAATTTGGTTGACTTGCTCCTCGCTCAAATCTTGACGTCCAGAGAGTAATTTGACTAACGTATCGCGGTCAAATTGGGATAGGCGAGTACCCAACAGGCGAATTCCTACTTCCGGATCTTCCAGCAGAATTCTAAATTCGCGTTTGATACCTTCAGGATTGAGTTCTTCTTTGTTGGTATTGCGCAGATATTCTTCTACTCTTTGGCGCAGTTCATCAGCTTTTGCTGTTGCTTGTTCTTGCAGTTCTCTGGCTCGATTTAAAACATTGTCGCGAGCGTGTTCGACTTGACTAACAATATTATTAGCTTCCTCTTCGCTAATATCTTCACGCTGCTGCAGCAACTGTACAAAGGTATCGCGGTCAAATACCTTAAAGCGCTGCGTTAAATCTTCAAAACCAGCCTCTGGATCATCCACCAGCTCCGCAAACTCTTGCTCAATAGCTTCAGGGTTGAGTTCTTCTTTCCCTGTTGAACGCAGATAATTTTCCATGCGACTGCGCAGATCTTCTGCTTGTTCTCGTGCTTCCGCTTGCTGGACAGTTTCTAAAACTTCCGTGCGCACATTTTCGAGTTGAGAAGCAATTTCCTTGACCCTCGCTTCACTGATGTCACCACGTTGCGTTAGCAATTGACCAAAATACTCTTGGTTGAGTTCTTCCAATTCCCGTCTGACGGTAGCGGGGTTTGCATTTGGATCGTAGATGACGTCTTTGAATTCATCTAGAAGTGTGATGCGGTTGAAATGCCAAGGAAAAGAATTCTGGATGTAATCTTCTACATCTGCCTTGATAGTATTATCATCGCCTTGCGCCGGAATTGTTTGAGCTACTGTCTCAACGGTTTGCTCTCTAAGCTTTTGCAGCTGTTCTGTAATTTTCTCGATGTCTACTTGCTGAACTTTACCTTGTAGCTTTTGCAGTTGACTTGTCAGTTTTTCAAAATCGACATCCGACAAATTTACCCTGTTTAGCACTGCTGGCGCAACGGCGCTCAAGCCATATCTAATTGCTTGCTTCATCACGCCATTGCTTTCTTTGCCATTACCTCCTCCGACTGTCACCAATTCTTGCAGTCGTTCACCTAATTGATCTGAATTTAGTTCTTCAGGAGTTGCAGACTTGAGCAAATTAATGACTTGTTCCGTGGGATTTCCGCGACTCAACGATTGTTGCCAAGCGGCTTGAAGTTCGTCAGCAATGCGATTGACATCTTCTTTGGAAAAGTCTGTGCGGCTGCTGATGACATCAACAAAGGTCTGGCGATTGATGTTTTTCAGCAAGTCACTATCGGCAATAGATCCCAAATCTGCATCTTTGAGAAGGTTATCAAATTGACCACGAATTTCTTTTAAATCCAGTTTTGGTAATGGTAGAGAAGCCAAAGAACTTTGTAGCGTATTTCTAAGACTATCAGCATCCAAACCTGAAGTGAGTTCGCGACGGACTGCGGCTGTAATGTCCTCAGCGGTAGAAACCACCTGTTTTCTTGTAGCATTAGCACCAATGGCAGCAGTTGCTGTACCCATCAGTCCTTGAAAGCCAGAAGTGGCAGTGCTGACGACAGTACCAATTAAGGAACCTACCGCAGATGAACCCACCCACACTAGCAGGGAGAAGTAGGTAGACCAAATGACGACACCAATAATCGCCCCTAGAAATGCACTCTCAATCAAGCTCAGTTTCACCGCTAGAAAACAAGCGATAAATAATGCAATACTAGCTGTTACTAGCGCCCACAAACCAACTGTGCCTTCAACTTTACGAATCGTACCACCCAAGGTTTCTGATTCATTATCAGGAAATGAGTCAGTTCCCAAAGATGAAATTCCTACGGCAACTGAGAAATTTGTAAATAGTAATTGGAAGGCAAATGCCATTAGGACACCTGCTACCAAGGCAACAAAAATTTTTGGGCCAGAAAAGAGAACGGATGCTTCTTCTGGAGTGACAATTGCCTGAGCCAATGTCAATGGTGCTAATTCAATTTGTGACCAACACTGATTTAAAATATTTGGAATCATCAGCTTTTCCTCGCTCTAGCTTTAGTCAATAGACTGGCACAAATAACGTTAACTAGTGGGGGTATAAAAATGTAGATGAACCTTTGAATTAATTTTTCTTACACCTGTACAAGCGCAATGCATAACACTCCTACACCCTTGAACCTAGTCAAAACAGTTATGTCTATTTGCACCTAGTTACATATCACCTTAGCTAGCAGCGGCTTTGGCTTCCACTTTCTTAAGTGATATACTCTTTTACCAAAAGTATGAAATTAACATATTAAATTTTCTATACTTTTATTAAATATCTCCAAAATAAATTTTATTTTATTCCTAAACAAATATTGAAATATTGTTAACACTTCAAGGTAGCAAGGTTTAATAACGACAACAATTCCTTATCATGAAATATAAAACTATTTTTTAATAGGTATTATTACTTCTTGACAATTTAGAATTAACCTCTATAGCAATCGTCCGCATATTCGTAAAAATTCATCTTATGCCGATCCCCGACTTTTTAAAGAAGTCGGGGATCTTGTTTTTTCACAAATCATTTAGAATTGCTATAGATTGCCTAAAAAAATTGTTGATCATTCAAATTACAATCAAACATAAAAAAACTAAAAAATCAATTTATAACATGACAGTTTGATTTTTGAAAATTAAAACCCACTAAAATTAACATTTAAATTTTCTAATCCTAACGGTAGATCCCAAAGTTACCCCAGTAGATTGATGTCAAGTGTCATCAAAATTTGTATATATAAGATTAATGGCTTCCCTAAAAATTACTGAATAACTAATTTTACTATTGAGGTAACAAGGCATGGTTATAGGTGTACATAATAAGCGTGCTGTAGGTGTATTTTCTCATCGTCGAGATGCAGAAAACGCGCTGTATGAGTTGAGAAATTCCGGCTTTCCGGTAGATAGAGTATCTGTCATTAAGCGGGATGCAGACCGCAATGATGAAATTGCAGGTGCTGAGGTACGGGAAAATGTTGGTAATAAAGCTGATGAGGGTGCTACAGTCGGGGCAGTTTCCGGCGGTGTTTTGGGCGGATTGACAGGGTTGTTGGTCGGTCTTGGCACTTTAGCGATTCCAGGAATTGGTCCAATTATGCTAGCTGGAGCAACTGCAACTGCTCTGGCTACAACTCTTGCTGGAGCAGGTATTGGTGCTGCGGCTGGGAGTTTACTTGGTGGATTGATTGGTCTAGGAATTCCTGAAGAAAGAGCCAGAGTTTACAACGAACGAGTAGAGCGCGGAGACTATTTAGTCATCATAGATGGTACAGACGCGGAAATTGCCAGAGCCGAAGAGATTTTAAGACGGCAAGGAATTGAAGAGTTTGAAGTTTTTAACCGACCTGGTGTTACAACTGGAACAGCGGATTACCTGCCCGCAACTGCTTTAGGTACTGGCGTTCCCAATACGGGTTTTGGTGCAAACAAACACGCTGTTGGTTACTTTTCCCATCTGAATGATGCTGAAGCTGCTGTTAACGATTTGCGTTCTGCGGGCTTTCCTTTGAGCCAAATTTCCCTATTTCATAGAGACTTGTCTCGACGGGAACCGTTTGCAGGAGTGAACATCACGGATCGCTTTGATCCGATCAGATTGGGACTCCCAGATGCTCGTGCTCGCTTCTACAATGACCGAGTCAATCACGGGGACTATGTAGTTGTCGTCAGCGGTACAGATGATGAAATCCACCGCGCTGCTGCAATTTTAAGTAGACATGGAATTCAAGAGTGGGAGATTTACGACCCAACTGTAGTAAGTTCTACTCAACCTGGAGTTATTGCAGCACCTCTGCAAAGAAACAGACGAGCAATCGGTGTCTTTCCTCACCGCCGAGATGCAGAAGCAGCGCTGAGTGATCTGCGAGATGCAGGTTTCCCATTAAGCCAAGTATCCTTGATTGCCAAAGACGCAGACGGTACTCACAACATCGCTGGTACTGGAGTGAATGTCAATCCGGATGCAGCTAAGGGCAATAAAGCCGATGATGGTGCAAAAGCTGGCGCTGCGACAGGTGGTGCATTAGGCGGTTTAGGAGGCTTGTTAGTTGGGTTGGGCGCATTAGCCATTCCTGGAGTCGGTCCTGTGATTGCGGGTGGCGCAGTAGCCACCGCTTTGGCTACAACCCTTGCCGGTGGTGCAATTGGTGCAGCGGCTGGTGGTTTGGCTGGGGGACTTGTTGGTTTGGGAATACCAGAAAACCGGGCAAAAGTTTATAGCGATCGCATCAACAGAGGCGATTACTTGGTAATCGTTGATGGTACTGAAGATGAAGTTCGCCGTGCGGAACCGATTCTCAAACGTCACGGAATTCAAGAGTTTGACATCTTTGACGCCGCCGATACACATGGTGTTCATCACTCAGGTGTTCATCACTCAGGTGTTCATTCTGGAGTTGGTACAGCACCTGTGCAAAGAAACAGACGAGCGATCGGTGTGTTTCCTCACCGCCGAGATGCAGAAGCAGCACTGACTGATCTGCGAGATGCAGGTTTCCCATTAAGCCAAGTGTCGTTGATTGCCAAAGACGCAGACGGCACTCACAACATCGCTGGAAGTGGAGTGAATGTCAATCCGGCTGCAGCTAAGGGCAATAAAGCCGACGAAGGTGCAAAAGCTGGGGCTGCGACAGGTGGTGCATTAGGCGGTTTAGGAGGCTTGTTAGTTGGGCTGGGTGCATTAGCGATTCCTGGAGTCGGTCCGATACTTGCAGGTGGCGCAGTCGCAACCGCTTTGGCTACAACCCTTGCTGGTGGTGCGATTGGTGCAGCAGCTGGTGGTTTGGCTGGGGGACTTGTTGGCTTGGGAATACCAGAAAACCGGGCAAAAGTTTATAGCGATCGCATCAACAGAGGCGATTACTTGGTGATCGTTGATGGTACCGAAGATGAAGTTCGCCGTGCGGAACCGATTCTCAAACGCCACGGAATTCAAGAGTTTGACATCTTTGACGCCGCCGACACACATGGTGTTCATCACCCAGATCATGACCGAGGTGTTCGTCATCAAACAGCAGTTGTGAATACGACTCCCAACGAAATACCAGTTGTGAATACCACTTTCAACGAAACACCAGTTGTGCATGGTACTTCCACGAATTACTCGTCAGGGTATGACGAAAACGATCCAGCGGTGATCATTGTTGACCGTCGCGACGAAACTATTTAGTAGTTAGTAGTAAGTAGTTGATGGTGAATACATCAACTACTCACTACTAAAAAAAACTAACGATGAATTCATGACTAATAACTATTGACAAAGGACTGATAAAAATGAAAAAGCTAACTCCCTTCTTAATAAGTTGCGTTTTAGTTTTTGGTGCAACTGCTTGTCAAAATCCTGCTAAAACTACTGCTGATGCACCCGATACGGCGACAAAACCAGTGACACAAGCGCCATCTCCAGAAGCTACAGAAGCTGCTCTGAAAGATGCTCAAAGTGAGACCCGCAGAAACCAACTCAATGCTGACATTCGCGCTCGCGAGCAGCGAAATAATACTTTTAATGATGGTAAAGCTACTAACAGAAGCCCAAACAACTTAGAAAGCGAAGTTCGCTCCAAATTGGAGGCTAACATCCCCAACGGTCATTTAACAATTGCTGCTGCAGAAGATGGCACAGTAACAGTATCGGGAACTGTGGTAAACAAGGATCAGATAGCTAAAATTGACCGTTTGGCAAAAGAAATCAAGGGCGTTAAACAAGTCATTAACAAAGCAACCGTTGCTCAAACAAAAAGCTAACGCCGCTGGTAACTAAGCACAATAGTCAAACTGTTGTGATTGCAAAAAAAATAGAGACACTATGGACGCCAACCTACAACAAACCGAAGTCGTCGATTCCACTTCTAACAATGCTATAGCAGCGCTTGAAGGTTCAGCAGTTGGAACTCAACCACTCCTTGCCCCTGCTACTAAACCTAATACAAAATTGCAGCAAATTGGAACACAAAGCTCAGAGTTTTTAGCCAATTTACCTGACTACATACTTAGGTTTTTCATTACATATAATCAGCAGATTCTTACTGTTGCCTTAATTTTTGCCGCAATTATTGCACTCAAGATACTTGTGGCAGTTCTGGATGCAATCAATGATATTCCGCTGGTATATCCAACCTTTGAGTTGATTGGAATTGCTTACACAACCTGGTTTGTTTTTCGTTATCTCATTAAAGCTTCAACTCGGCAAGAATTAGTCGCCCAAATTCAGTCTATTACAAACGACATCGCTGGTGGTTAAAATTTGCACGCCTGTTGATAACTACCCAAATTAAATAGTGAATCAAAAAGCTTGCTGTTTTGCCATGAATGCTTAGTTGAGAACTTGCGGTCAAGTAGAAAATTTAACTTATACTTGACCGTTTTAATAATTTCATACATTTTTCAGCTAGTATTAACTAGTCTTATAGCAATCCTATTTCATTTGTCAAAATTGACCTGATTCAGATCCCCGACTTCGCCAAAGTTGTCGGGGATCTTGTTTTTTCAATTTTATATAAAGATTCATTATAAATATATCTGAAGATAGAGAAAATAGTGAGTTTGTTAAGTTAAATCACTTCTAAAGATAGTTTATTCTTCATTATTAAAAGCATAATCTGAATCTTGAAGAAGTTTGAGAGATTTTTTAAAAGGACATCAATTATGACAAATGCAAATGAACAATTTAAGAAAAACCAAGGAGTAGATTCATCTGATCGTGTTGCAGATGATAATTACGATAGAGGAATTGTACCAGCCGAAACTGCTGCTCGTCGAGAAAGAGAAGGAGACCTTTTCAAAACAACGCCTACAGAACAGAGAGAGGCAGGCGCAATTACTGACGACCAGACTCATCCAGGTGACAGTATCCGTACTACAGACGGCTACACAGTTGACAAAGAAGGTTTGTTAAATAACTACGCTGTTGAACCGGAAATGTACTACGAAACACCGGGTGATGCGCGACAAGAAGCAGCAGAAGACAAAGCACACCGTACTGAAGAACTCATAGAAGTGAATGAGGATCAAGAAGGTCAACTGACAATGGAAGATGACAAGCGCGGTAGAGGACCAGGAATTGTTTAATTTTGCCACTTCAATGTTTATCTGATGTTCATAAAGGCACTGTAGCGATGATTAGGACAAAATATAATCCTAATTATCGCTTTCTGTTTGCTAGAGGAGAATGCTCGTATTGCGCCAAAAGGTCAGCCGGATCGTTGTAGATGGCGATCGCCCCTGCAAGTTCACTGTCCTTAAAGCCACCGCAACGAAACGCAATGACATCCACACCCGCCGCGTTTGCAGACTGGATGTCGTAAGGTGTATCGCCTATCATCACAACAGAGTCAGGTGGCATATTCAGCTTGCTGAGTGCAGCTTCCACAATATCTGGGGCTGGCTTCGAGGTGTCGGCATCACTTGATGTTGTTGCTTCATCAAGCAGATCATCCACTTGAGCAGATTTCAGCAACACTGAAAGTTCTTCACTTTTTGCTGAAGTGGCGATAATCAGCCGCAACCCGTCATCCCGCATTCTCTCCACCAGTTGACGCGTACCATGAGCGGGAGTTACGTTCGGTGCATATTTGTTGATGATAAGTTTTTTGCGGTGATCGGAGATTTCCTTTCCCTTGCCTTCCTCTGCAGAAAGTTCTGGCACCAGCTTGGGAACAACTTGATCGCCTCCCATCCCAATCAGCGGTCGGACTTGCTCAAATTTTATCTCATATCCAAAGTCCTTAAACGCTTCAACCCAAGCATGGGCATGAGCATCATTACTGAGAACTAGTGTTCCATCAACATCTAAAATTACGCCTTGTAATGCCATTTTAATATTTCCTATTGCTCGCGCATAAAGACTTGTTTCTAATACGCTACTAAGAAGTCGATGCGATAACCTCTTTCGCAATAGTTACTTATAGTGGTATAAAAACTGTTTCTATTAATCCTGCTTTAGGAATTGAAATAGCTCGTAGATAGATGACTTACACTTGCTAACCATCCAAGATTATTGTGGCTGCATCATCATCAGGAACGTTAATAAAAATCATGAATGCACTCCTCGACCCTTTACTTGCGGCTGGTGCAGTCGCCGAAAAAGGTCCAATTAAGCCCCTTGGTCACCACGAGTTGCTTCTGGTATTGCTGGAGTTAGCTCTGCTGCTTCTGGTTGCCAGAGGCTTAGGCGAACTCATGCGTCGAATCCAACTGCCACCTGTGGTTGGCGAACTCCTTGCAGGGGTGCTGCTCGGTCCATCGCTATTCGGCTGGATTCTGCCAAATTTACAGGGGCATATTTTTCCCCACAGTCAGGCACAATCTGACCTGCTTTCGGTTGTCTCCTGGTTAGGGGTGCTGTTTCTACTGATTGTGACTGGATTGGAGACAGACCTTAACCTGATTGTTAGCAAAGGCAAAACAGCACTGCTGATTTCGTTGGGAGGAATTGTCATCCCCTTCGCCACTGGACTGGGGTTGGGCTGGTTTCTGCCAGAGAATTTTTTAGTGAACCCTAATCAACGTTTAATCTTCAGTCTGTTTATTGCTACCGCTATGAGTATTTCGGCAGTCCCGGTGATTGCCAAAGTACTGATGGATTTAAAGCTGATTCGGCGCGACATTGGTCAGGTGACTCTAGCGGCAGGTATGACGGATGATACCATTGGCTGGATTCTGCTTTCAGTCGTATCCGGGTTGGCAAGCAGTGGTAAATTCGATTTCCAAACAATATTTAGGTCGGTTGGTGGAGCGTTAGTATTTTTAGGATTTGCCTTTACCTTAGGGCGATCGCTCATGGCTTGGGCGTTTCGCTGGGTAGATAATTACATTGGTGGGGCAACGGCTAGTTTGTCGGCTCTGCTTGTACTGGCGTTTGGTGCCGCCGCCTTAACCCACACTTTAGGGATTGAAGCTGCACTCGGAGCGTTTGTCACAGGAATTCTGGCAGGGCAATCGCCGCGCTTTAGTCGGGAAGCAGGGCTGACTCTAGAACTCATCACTTCTGGGTTTCTGGCTCCTATCTTCTTTGCTACAGCGGGATTGAAGGTAGACTTACTAAAAATGCTAGCTCCTCAAACATTAGTGATTGGCTTGGTGGTGCTAGCGATCGCCTGCTTCGGCAAATTCACCGGGGCTTACATTGGTTCTCGTGTGGGCGGCTTGAGCCACTGGGAAGGTATCGCGATGGGTTCGGGGATGAATGCCCGTGGCGCGATGGAAATTATCGTAGCCACTATCGGCGTTTCCCTGGGTGTGTTGAATCCACAGATGTACTCGATTATTGTGATGGTGGCGATCGTCACTTCACTCATGGCTCCGCCTTTATTGCGTTGGGCATTGTCCAAAGTGTCAATGAGTGAAGAAGAAGTCCAACGCCTAGAGCAAGAAGAACTGGCAAACCGCAGCTTTATCAAGCGCATCCGCCGGGTCCTGATGCCCTCCCAGGGGGGACCGAATATCACCTTAGCTGCCCAGTTAGTCAGTCATCTGGCGCATCAGAATTCCCTAGAGGTGACGGTTCTGTTTGCCGAAAGCGATAAAAAGCCCAGACGTAAATCAGTTTCTACTGTGGCAACTGCCGTAAAAGAAACCACAGCAGAAGCTGCTGTTGCTACCGTCGCAGAGAAGATTCAGCTGCCAACTGATGCGCCAGTCCCAGTGCAAACCAAGATTGAGTCGGGAACCAACAAGGCTGAGGTGATTTTAAAAGAAGCTTGCAAAGGGTATGACCTGATTGTGCTGGGCGCAACCGAACGTCAGCGTTCCAGAGGTGCCTTATTCAATTTGCTGGTTGATCGGGTCGTTCAGGAAGCCCCCTGCGCCACAATGGTTGTGAAGTCGAACCTATCCCAAACCGAGGAGCAGAACGGTACGAATAACTATCACAAAATCGGTCATATTTTAGTACCCACCAGTGGCACCGAGTACAGCCAACATGCGGTTGAGGTCGCTAGTACCATCGCTGCTGAGACTGGGGCGATCGTCACGTTAGTTAATGTCGTCAACCGCACTCAGCAGGAATACATTCTGTTTGAGGAGCAGACACTACACTCGGTAACAGACATTGCCCGACAAATTGTGTATCAGCAAGCCGAGTTGGCGCACGGATTGGGTGCCGAGGTAAAAACGGCGGTTCTGACAGGAGTTCCAGAGAATGAAATCCTTAAGTTTGCCCGCACTAGCCAAGTCGATTTGATTGTTATGGGTAGCAGTGTTCGGACAATATCCGGTCGGGCGTTCTTTGGTCACCGTACCGATGCCATCCTCAACAAAGCACCTTGTCCCGTCGCCGTGATTACGTTATCTGGCAACTCCTCGAGCTGTTGATTTCGGGGTGCTACTAACGATGCCAGCAAAATGTTAAACTTATAGGACTTACGCAAATAAAAGCGTTGTAAGTATTCGCTACCCCGCCAGAATGCCCTCTGGGCATTCTGGCGGGGTATCTCGTCTCTTCGCCCACGCTTGCTTCCAACCTCCGCACTTGTTGTAAGGCGGGTGGTTAAATGTTTTTTTATAGCGGTTCTTGTTTAAGTACAATACAAATTTTGTGGGGTGGGATTAATGCCATTGGTGTCAACTTAAGCTAAAACCCCTCTAAAATCTCGTTTCGGTGGTCTAAGTAGGAAATGCGGTGGGGGCGGCTAGTAATGCAAGTAAGGCAGGCAGAGCCTTCCAGTAGGCATTCCCAGCCTGAGGCTGGGAACGAGGTTATCTCTAAGAGCTTGTTCTATACTGGTTTTCACCTTAAGTTGACACGTATGGATTGCTGCCCGCCCGGATATAGGACGGGCAGGATGCCGAGCCCACAAGAATCAAGAACTGTGTTTTTTTCAATAGAGAACCGCTATAAATATCACTACAGTGAAGAAAATTCCTCATGCCCCAATCCATAGACTCCGTGCCAATCGAAAATCGGCTGCTCGCCGCACTCCCTGCTAATGAATACCAACGCCTAGTTCCCCACTTGGAACTTGTCAAAGTCTCAATCCATCAAGTTCTCTACGAGCCAAATGAACCGATCACCCACGTCTATTTTCCGCATCAGGCAGTGGTTTCTTTAGTTACCAGTATGGAAGACGGCTCGACCATTGAAGTCGGCTTGGTAGGTTCTGAAGGGATGGTGGGTATCCCTGTGATTTTGGGCGGCAACATGACGAACAATCAAGCGTATGTGCAGATTCCAGGCGCTGCAATGCGGATGAATGCAAATATACTTAAAACGGAGTTCAATCGGGGTGGACCGCTGCAAACACTGCTGCTACGCTACTGTCAAGCGCTACTTACCCAAGTTTCACAATCGGTAGCCTGTAACCGCTTTCATACCATAGAAAAGCGACTCGCCCGCTGGATGCTTTTAGTTCAGGACAGTGTAGACTCAGACGAGTTTGCGCTCACTCAGGAATTTATCGCCCAGATGTTGGGTACGCGACGCCCCGGTGTCACGGAGGCTGCTGGTACTCTTCAAAAAGCGGGAATGCTCCGCTACAGCCGTGGTAAAATTACCATCGTGAATCGGGAGGCTTTGGAAGCAACCGCGTGCGAGTGCTATCGGGTGATTTCTGATGAGTTCGCCCGCTTGCTGGCTAATCAGCCTGAATCTGATTCTAAATGAGCTTATTATGAATTATTTCCTGTGTCTGCAACCGTACAGACCCCAATGTTAAGCTTGTGTATACTACAGGATGGGCAAAAAACTAACTACACTAAGTTTTATTGATGTGTCATATGCAAAAGCTTGATGGTCTGCGGTTGCTCGTTGTCGATGACGATCCTGATGCGCGAGAGCTACTGACAATCCTATTTTCAGGGGACGGAGCAGAGATTATAGCAGCTGCTTCGGCTCTTGAGGCTCTAGAAGCACTGTCTTGTTTTCAACCGGACATGTTAATCAGTGACATCAGTTTGCCAGATGAAGACGGCTATTCACTGCTCCGGAGAGTGAGAAAATTGGATGCATCCCAAGGAGGACAGATTCCTGCCATTGCTCTGACGGCACATGCACTGGAGGAGGATCGCACACGTGCATTGTCAGCAGGTTTTGACAGACACCTCTCCAAGCCCTTTGACTTAGACGAGTTAACCTCCGTGGTGAAGAGCCTTGCTTGCCAAACAGAAGTGAGTCTAACAGGTGATTAAGTCAAACTCAAATTGTAAACGGCTCAACTTCATAATTATGCCACTGCCGTTGATACCATTCAGCAACCAAGGGGCGGATGATGAACTTGGGGTTGCGATCGCCTTTAACATCAATACGCAGACACGAGTAAGGTCGCCGCTTTTGAGAACCCTGACCGTTGCGACCGATAAACAGGTGCGATCGCGCCACTAACTTCTGATTTTCCATCAAATCTGCTCCCTCGGTCCGCTGTCGTCGCAGACTATAGCCACTCCCGCCGCAGACAATCGAGTGAATGTGAGAATCAGCACCTCCGGTGTCCATTGTCTCAAGATGTTCCAAGCAATGAGCATGACCGTTTAAGACCAAATCAACCAAAGAACGACCACCAGTCTTAGAACCTACTACCTTAGCGACTGCATTCAGCACTTCCCGTAAACGGTTACGAACTGCTAGAGTTTGCGCCTGTTGCCATTTCGTCGCCTCTGTTACGTAGGGAGGATGGTGGAAATAAATCACTCTTCCCCGAACATCTGCGGTATGCCAAGATTCAATCAGTCTTTGCTTCAGCCATTGAAGCTGGTCAGTATCAGTGACTGTTTTTTCGTCAGTGGCTAATTGCTTATCTATATCAACAATCATTTCCTCAATTTGTGATACCCGTTGATGCATATCATCGAGTTGCTCAGCTTCATGGGGGTTATCTGGATTGAGGTTTGCTGATTGCTCCATATATTGCATTTTCTGCTGTTCGAGTTCATCGCGGCGCACCTCCAATTGCTTGCGTTCAGCATCTCCTTCCTTTGTTGCAGGTAGCGGAGGCGGATCGTTAAATGTATTGGAATCGAGTGCAAAAAAGTCAATGCCGCCGTAGCGGAAGGTATAGTAGCGATTGGGAAGGCGGGTAAAACGCCCCGGCTCGTAGCGCAAACAGCGACCAGTATCTGTTTTTGCCGTGTAATGTTCGTCTAGGTGACGAGCGAGATCCCCTGGAAGCATAAACGCCTTGAGGTAATCCAGAAACGCCTTTGCATAGGCGTCACCCTGCCATGAACCATGAGCGCCAACATCTAGGTCTAGCTGCGACCCGAGTAGGCGACGCAACGGCATTGTTGCAAACGATACCAAGCCAAAGACAAGCGGCAGGTCGTAGTAATCGTGATTTCCTGGTACAGGTAGGATTGGTCGTTTGAAAATCATCCTGTCATAGGCAATGCGCTTGGGATGCTCTCCCCCTAGAAGAAACTCTCGATAAGGTTTGATGAAGTTTTCTTGATAGTACTCCTTTGACCCCACCAGATAGATAACATCGCCTGTATGCAACATGAAACGGCATTCTTGGCAATGGGGTTGCATCAGTTCGGCAACTTGTCGCTGAGGATTGTGTCCCCGGTGCCCTCCTGAACCACTGTCACCCACAACCAAAAACGAGAACTCTGGCTCATCAGAGCTTCCATCGTCCAGAACCAACTGAGTTTGGTCAATACCCCGTTCGACAATTATGGGGTCTTGCCAGCGCACCCGCTGGTTCATCTTGCGAATTTTGTCGGCGATCGCCGGATCGGATACCAGTTTCAACGCAACTTGCTCCTAAATACACATCTGACACTAGTCAGGAGAGTTTTCTGGGCTTGGTTTCTCCTCAATCGTCAAATTTGGCAGTCCCTCCAGTTTTTCTACGGCTTCCTCTTCTTCTCTAGAAGGGACAAAGATTTTCAAACCCGCCGGAATGCAGCGAATCTCTACAGGAGTTGTCCCTAAAATTTCTCCATCAACAACAATTTTTTGCGGAGGTTCAGTTGTGATTTTGAATTGTTTTGCTCGCAAATAACCAATGTCATTTCGCTCTGCGCCATTGCCAGCAGAAGCAGTTTGAAACAGATGAAACGCTGCGGCGATCGCTCCTGCCCTGGTAAGTGAAGCCACTATTGTTAAATCTAGTAACCCATCATCGACAATGATTCCCCCTGGTCCCTGAGCCAAGACTGAAGAGGGAGGTGCTGCATTAGCTACTGTGACTGCGACTGCGGAAGTTTTAATGATTTTGTCTTCTGTTTCAATTTCAACATCAAAGCTGTGTAGATTCCGCAGTTCTTGCAGTCCTGCAAGAATATATGCCAGAACACCAAACCGATTTTTTGCTTCCCGGTCTGCTCTTTCTACAGCTTCAGCTTCAAAGCCAATTCCTACCAGCAGTACCATTCGATGACCGTTACAATCGGCTGCATCCACAGTCCGAGTCACTCCTTGCAAAATGACTTGACAAGCTGCATCGATTGTGTCTGGTATTCCTAAAGCTGTGGCAAAAGCGTTTGCCGTTCCCCGTGAAATAATCCCCAAGGAAATATCGGTACTTACTACAGCAGCCGCAACAGCAGAGAGAGTACCATCTCCCCCTGAAGCAATAATGGTATCTACACCCCGCCTAACCGCTTCATGCGCTAGTTCTTCAGCGCTGATTTCTTCAGTTGTCAGTTGAATATCCAGGTCGATTTCCGGCTCTAGGATTGCCCGAATCATTGCCAAGTCTTGCTCTGAGTCACCCTGACCCGCGACTGGATTAAAGATAAGGCAGGCGGAACGATTCATAGGGTGCTATAAGTCTACGAACAAATTATGAATGTCTATTATAGTAATTTGCAAAAGACATTCGCAGCTTCTGTCTTGTGACAGGTTTCAGTAGGTCGTGAAGGGGAGTGGGGATTAGGGATTAGCCCTTCGACTTGCGAGAGGGCTAACACCGAGCGAAGTCGAGGTGTTAGGGATTAGGGATTGGGTTTCACATAAGTGCGAATTGAACGTAGGTGGGCACTGATTGCAGTCCACCTTCCTTGGTTATTGGTGAAGAGCAGTACCCACCCTACAATTTAATGTACTTAGTTGAGTGAAATACATTAAGAAATAAGAACCACAGATGGACACAGATGGACACAGATAAATTTGTATTTTATTCAAACGAGAAGCGGTATATACGCAGTTGTGTTCAAAGATATTAATTCAGGACTTACGCAAAAATCGCCCCTATGCTTAATTTATCGAACCGCCAAGACGCAAAGAGCGCGAATGACGGCTTTCCCTCCGCAGGCGACTGGCGTCGCCAAGAACGCCAAGAATTCGTAGAGTGTGCGTAAGTCCTATAATTGTTAAAGGGACAAGGTAGATTTGGGGAACAGGATTAAGATGTATGAACGCAACGCGCGTATTAGAATATTGAAGTGGATGGAACAATCATCAGGATAAATGACTCAAGCCTTAACCAAACAAATAACCTTCGATGAATTTATTGCCTGGTATCCAGAAAATCCGCAACGACGCTATGAACTGCATGATGGAGTCATTGTTGAAATGCCACCACCTACAGGCGACCATGAAGAGGTTGTGGGGTTTTTGGTTGAAGAAATAGTCGCAGAATACCGACGCTTAAAACTGCCTTACTTCATTCCCAAAACCGCATTCGTTAAACCGCTTGAGGGCAAATCAGCTTATTCACCGGATGTGCTGTTATTAAATCGCCCCAATCTCATAAATGAACCTCTGTGGAAAAAAGAGTCAACTGTATCCAGTTCCGCATCAATTCCCTTGGTGGTTGAAGTTGTCAGCACGAATTGGCGTGACGATTATCACAAAAAGCTTGCTGACTACGAGGAAATGGGTATTCCTGAATATTGGATTGTGGATTATGCAGCATTAGGCGGACGGGCGTTTATTGGCAACCCTAAGCAGCCGACTATCTCTGTCTACCAGTTGATTGAAGGTGAGTATCAAGTTAGCCAGTTTAAAGGAAGCGATCGCATAACTTCACCAATATTTCCAGAGCTTACCTTAACTGCCGAACAAGTCTTTCAGGTTGGCGCGGTGTGAATCAAGGTAGGTATCGCGTCCCTTATATAGCGGTTGGTGGTGTTGAGTGCAATACATTAAGAAATAAGAACCACAGATGGACACAGATGAACACAGATAAATCTGTACTTCATCCAAACGAGAAGCGCTATATTTTGCTAAAAATTCAGCAAGTCTAAAATCACAGCAACTAATGCGGCTGGTTCTACGGGCTTGGAAATGTGCTTCTCAAACCCTGCCGCGATCGCCTGTTGCTGATTCATCTCCCCTGCATAGGCAGTCAGGGCTATTGCTGGAATTCGCCCGCCTTGTTCTGCTGGTAAACTTCTCACTTGCCGCATCAGCATATAGCCATCCATCTCTGCCATGCCAATATCACTGATCAACACTGCTGGCTGAAACTGAGCTAAAACTGCTAAGGCTTCTGCGGCTGAAGCTACAGCTGTTACCTTTGCCCCTGATTGCTCCAAAACAAACGTGACATACTCCCGCATATCAGCAGTATCGTCCACCACTAACACTTTAATGCCCTGCAACCCTAGAGATGGTTCAGACGCTTTCATCTGTTGAGGCATCTCCTTTTGATGCTGCATCAGGGGCAGTCTCACAGTAAAAGTTGCTCCTTGATCAACACCTTTGCTCTCTGCAAAGACAGTACCGCCGTGCAGTTCAACAATTTGCCGGACGATTGCTAAACCCAATCCCAATCCGCCAAATTGTCTAGTCGTGGCGTTATCAGCTTGACGGAAGTACTCGAACACATGAGGGAGGAAATCGGGATGAATGCCTTTGCCTGTGTCGCTGACTGTTATTTGAGCTTGAGCATCTAAGCGTTCCAAGCGGATGTCCACCCGTCCGCCTTGGGGAGTGAATTTAACGGCATTAGAAACCAGGTTCCAGATGACTTGCTGCAAGCGACCTGAATCGCCTAAAATTTGCCCGATATTTGGCTCCAGCGCCGTTTGAATTTGAATCGACTTTGCTTGAGCTGCCAGTCGCACGGTTTCCAGCGCCGCTGTAATGGTCGTGGTAAGATTAACAGGAGTGACATTCAAACTGAGCTTCCCTTGAAGGATTCGAGAGACATCGAGTAGGTCATCAATCAGTTGCACCTGAAGTTTAGCATTACGCTCAATTGTCTCCAAAGCATAACTTGTTCGCTTTTCATCCAGCTTGCGGTTTTGCAGCAGTTGCGACCAACCCAAAATCGGGTTGAGGGGGGTGCGCAATTCATGGGACAGCACTGCCAAAAACTCATCTTTGACGCGATTCGCTGCCTCGGCTGTTTCTCGTGCTGCTTGTTCCCGTGCCAAAAGCCTTTCCATCTCTGCCTCAGCAGATTTGCGTTCGGTAATATCACGCGCTACACAATAAAGGAGCTTTTGCTCGACAAAGGGGGCAACACTCCACAAAATCCAGCGGTAGGAGCCATCTCGGCATCGGTAACGGTTTTCAAACGCAATGCTTGGTATGCCTTGGGCAAGCTTTTGCGCTTCAACTAACGTCTTTGCTCGATCATCTGGATGAACAAATTCGATATAAGGCTGTGTCGTTAGCTCTTCTGAGGTGTATCCCAGCGTTTCTGTCCAAGCCGGACTCGCCTGTAGGAAGTACCCATCCGTGTTGAGAATTGCCAACATATCGCGGGAAAGTTGAAAGAAGCGATCGCAATCTTCCTGTGCCCGTTTGCGCTCAGTGATGTCTGCAAGTGCACCAGGCAAAGCCAGAGGTTTGCCAGCAGTATCATACTCAACACGACCCCGTGCGACAACCCAGCGCTCATCGCCCCCGGCAGTATGGACGCGGAACTCAGCAATATACTCCTCCCCCGTCTCAATCGCCCGGTTAATCGCTGCTACAATGCGTGGTCGGTCTTCTTCGTGGATGGCACGCAAAAACATCTCAAGCGGCAACCCTTCTGTTGCCGCAGCCACTGGATCGACTGCGAACAAGTGAGCGAAGCCTGCATTGACGATGACGCGATCGCCAGGAATTTGCCACCTCCACGTGTAAACCGCTCCCGCCACCAAAGCAGATTCTAACTGCACGTGTGCATCCCGCAAGGCTTGTTCAGCTTGTTTGCGCTCGGTGATGTTAATCGCAACGCCCAAAATTTGGCGGGGTATGCCATTTGCCGTTCGATTAAATACAAGGCTTTGAATATATAGCCAACGCCATTCACCATTGGCATGACGATTGCGATACTCAATTGCGCGAACTGCTCCTTCCGGTGCTGACTGAAATTCCTCTAAGTAAGCGGATAAATCTGCTAAATCCTGTGGGTGAGTCAGCGTTGGAACAACATCTGAACCCATTGCTTGAATTTGCTGTCGCGTATAGCCCAACAAGTCCGTAATCTGACAATTAATGTAAATATTTCGCTGTTCAATCAAATCATACACAAATAAAACTCCGGGCATGGTTTCAGCGATTTGCTCAACAAAGCGCTGACTCTGTTGTAACTGTGCTTCGGTCTGTTTTCGCGCTGTGATATTCTCAAACGCCAATCCCAAACAATGATTCGGTAATGGAAAAGCTTTCAAGCTATAAATGCCTGCGGTAATGCCGTCCTCACTGTACGGAACTTCTCCTAAATCGAGGGCAAGTCCTGTACGAATCACCTCCGCATACTGCTGCACAAGTGGCGTTTGTAGCAGCATGGGAAAACTTTCAGCCATTGTTGTTCCAATTAATTGCTCAAAATTGATACCAGTGGCTTCTAATGCGGCGGGATTGGCAACCAACAGGCGGAACGAGCCAGGATCGTTGAGATTTTCCAGTTGCCAAACGACAATCCCAACTTGAGTATTGCGGACAACATCAACATAGAGTTGCAGACGTTGCTCTGCTTGTTTGCGCTCGATCAATTGTGCTGCTTGCCGCGCGTATAAGTCGAGCAGGCGCAACTCGCGTTCCGACGGACGATGCGGATGTCGAAAATGGGTGGACAGTACTCCCAAAATCTCACCGCTATGACTAAATAGCGGTGTTGATTGCACAGCGCGGTATCCGCCTTTCTCAGCGATAATACGTAAATCCTCAAAGCGCGGATCGGTCTGTATATCCTCCACGATCACCCGGCGACGTTCTCCTATTGATGTGCCACAGACTGCCTCTTCTGAGGTAACGGTGCGGAAAAAATCGAGAAATTCCTGTTTGAAGCCGAACTGAGCGACAATCTTCAGACTTTGTTCCTGCGGGTCGTAAATTTGTAGATTGCCCATATCCGCATGCAACAGGGCGTTCGCGCCTTGCGCGGCTCCCTGCTGGAGCATCGCCGCTTCCAGAATTTCTTGCAAAAGTGGCTCTAGTTCCCGGTCTTGAAGTAACTCCGTACTCAAGGAGTGCAGTCGAGTCATGTCAGCGAGTTCGGCAGTCAATTGCTCCTTGAGTGCCGCTAATTCCGCCTCATTCCGTTTTTGCTCGGTGATGTCCCGTGAAACAGAAAGCAGACGCACGACCTTGCCCTGCACGTCTAAGATTGGTGTGACAAGCACATCCCACCACTTCGGTGTCCCCTTTGCGGTGCAGCAAGACCCCTGAAAACGTCCTGTGCCTCCTGCTAAGGCACTTGCCATCGCAGCGTGGGCAGCCTCACTGTACTCGCCCTCCCACCACTCGAGCCACTGGCAGCCGATGAAGAAAGTGAGATCGTCAATTTCCGTCAGGCTTCGTCCTGGAGTGTTCATCGTCAGCAATCGCCCGTCCGTATCGAGAACTTTCACGCAGTCCGCAATACTTTCAAAAATTTGCCGATTGAACTCCTCGCTTGAGCGCAAAGCTTCTTCAGCAAGTTTGCGCTCCGTAATATCCGTAACTAAAATAGATACACCATTTTCACTAGGGTAAATGTGGTTTTCAAACCAGCGCTGTAAAGGGGGATAGTAGTACTCGAACTGAACTGCAGTTTGCTCTGCTACTGCCCGATGCGCTTGGGTGTAAAACTGGCTGCCTATTATATCTGGAAACACTTCCCAGATGCTTTTGCCCAACAGTTCTTCTCTGGACAGACCAACAACTTCTACCACGCGATCGTTGACATACGTGTAGCGCCACTCCCGGTCTAGAAACAAAAACTGGTCTTTAATGCAAGATAGGATACTGCTTAGGTTTGCTTCTGCCGCTTCTGCCTGAATGTGCAACTCCTGCTCACAATGCGCCGCTGTGCGATGCAACCGAGTCATCCTCAGCTTTGTTTTAATACGCGCCAACAACTCACGCTCAGAGAAAGGTTTGATGAGATAATCATCGGCTCCTGCTTCTAGCCCTTCAATGCACGCCTCTTCGTCACCGCGAGTAGACAGCAAGATAACGGGCACTTCTTGAGTTTGAGGATCAGCCCGAAGTACTTGCAATAATGCCAACACGTCCAATCTTGGCATCAGGACATCCGCCAAAATGAGGTCGGGAACCTGCTGTTGAATTGCAGTTAGGGCAGCCGCTCCATCCACTACCATCACCTGATAATGCTGACCTAGCAGGATTTTCAGTGAATCGCGCATCTGAGGGTCATCATCTACAAGGAGAATTCGAGAGGGTGTTGAGCTGTCGTTACCCATAACTGTCTTAACTTTTTGCAGTTTTTTTCACCAAACTTGCAATCATAGTTGCCAATTTATCTGGCTCCACAGGCTTAGACAAGTGCATTTGAAACCCTTGGGAGAGCGATCGCATCCGGTCTTCTTCCCTAGCATAAGCTGTTAATGCCACTGCTGGAATATCTCCCCCTTGCTCTTTTGGGAGCTTCCGTACCTTGCGAATTAAGCTGTAGCCGTCTTCTTCTGGCATACCAACATCGCTGACAAGGACATCGAATCTGTGTTGCGAGATGACTTCAATTGCCTCGATTGCCGATGAAACTGCAATCACTTCCGCCCCACACATCTCTACTGCGGCGACGAGAAATTCTCGTGTATCCGCTTCATCGTCAACCACCAGTATTTGCAAGCCATCCAGTATGGGCAGAGGTGTAGAGGTACACAAAAGCACAGGAGCCATATTTTCTTTCTTGGCTTGCTGTTCCCTGGTTCTGCTTTCTTTCACAAGTGGCAACCTAACTTTAAAAGTTGCTCCTTTGCCCTCACCTTGACTTTCTGCATGAACTGTGCCTCCATGCAACTCTACCAGGTGACGGACGATCGCCAGCCCCAGTCCTAATCCACTGTACGTGCGAGTCGTGGAACTATCAGCCTGCCGAAATCGCTCGAACACATAAGGGACAAACTCACGGCTGATCCCTTTGCCTGTATCTGTAACCGTAATTTCAACATAAGAGTTAACACACTCCAGCAGGATCTGCACCAGTCCTCCTTTAGGAGTGAACTTAATTGCATTAGATAATAAATTCCAGACAACTTGTTGTAAACGGTCAGAGTCGCCCGCAACTGGACCTGCTGTTCGGTCAAGCGCTGATTGGAGTTGAATTTCCTTGGCATCAGCCGCCGGACGCACTGTTTCCAGCGCTGCTTCAATCACCGACACCAATCCTATGGGACGAACATTCAACCGGAGCTTACCCTGAATAATACGCGAGACATCAAGTAAATCTTCAACCAGTTGCGCTTGTGACTTGGCGCTGCGCTCAATCGTTTCCATTGCGCGTGCGGTTGTGGCTTCGTCAAACTTGCGAGTATTGAGTAAGCGCGTCCACCCCAGCATAGCATTCAGGGGAGAGCGTAATTCGTGGGAAAGAGTCGCCAAGAATTCATCCTTCATGCGATTGGCTGCTTCTGCTGCACTTCGTGCCTCTTGCTCACGCTCAAGGAGCTGGGCGCGTTCATCTTCGGCTCGCTTTCGCTCAGTGAGATCACGCATAATTTTACAGAAGCCTCGTAGCTGTCCAGCTTCATCTATTAAGCGTGTGGCGATGCCACTTGCCCAGAAACGGCTGCCGTCTTTCCGCAGATGCCAGCGTTCATTCTCAGCCCGCCCTTCTGCGACTGCCTTTTCCAGTTCTTTCTTGTCTTCCCCCTGCTGCAAGTCTTCTGGTATAAAGATAATGCCGCTAGGCTGTCCGAGAATCTCTGCCTCCTGATAGCCCAAAATATACTCGGCTCCCAAACTCCAACCGTTAATCCGCCCTTGTGAGTCTAAGAAGAAAATTGCGTAGTCCTTGACGTTCTCCAGCAGTAAGCGGAACCGTTCTTCGCTTGAGCGCAACGCTATTTCTGCCTGCCTTTGAACTGTGATATCAGCCAGGTTGTAAACAGCACCAGTAAACTTTCCAAACTCATCCAGCGCCGGATCGACTGTGACAGAAAACCACCGTCCAAGAGTGTGAATCACCAAGCTTTGACGATGTCGACTTTCCTGAACACGAAGGAAGGGAGTGACATCGCAGCCGAGTGCCATTTGCATCATATCCTGATGCCGCCTCCCGATGATTTCGCTAGACGGTTTGTTCAAAAGCTTTGTCATGGCTTTGTTACAACGCAGGAATTTACCTTCCTTGTCGAGTAACCCAACTCCATCACTAATCGAGTCGAAAGTTGTTTGCCACTCCCGCGCCATAGCTGAAGCTAACTCCTCAGCCCGCCGCATCCTCAGTAACGCTTTCACCGTCGCAATTAATTCAATCGGCTCGACAGGTTGCGCCAGGTAAGCATCTGCACCGCTGTCTAATCCTTGAGCTTTGTCCCGACTTTCAGTAAAATGGGCAGACAGATGAAGCACGGGAAGATTGGCAGTCGCTGAGTTGGATTTAATCTGACGACAAACTTCAAAGCCGTTAGTATCAGGAAGCTGGACATCCAGAATCACCAATCCCGGTTCAGCTTGAGCGATCGCCTGCAACCCCGCCTCGCCTGTGGTAGCCTCCATCACCGCAAAGCCAGCACTTCGCAATACGCGAGCGACAACATAACGGTTGGTTTCGTTGTCGTCAACATGCAAAATTGTGACTAACGGTTCTGACATAGTTTTTCTCTCAAGTATCTAAAAATAGCCCAGCTTTTCTCAGGGCTTCCCGTAATTGAGCAAGAGCAACTTCTTGAGAAAGACTTTCTTTAGAAAGAATTGCGACAGTGTGTTGCGCTAGAAACTTTTGCTCTTGGGGTTCTAGCTGTTTTGATGTGTTGACAATTACGGGAATCGTGCTAGTTGCGCTGTTGCTTTTGAGTTGGTTCAAAACTTCAATGCCACTCAATTCTGGCATATTAAAATCCAACACAATACAGTCAGGATTTTCGACTTGAGCTAAACGAATCCCCTCACGTCCATCTGCTGCTTCCAGAATATCTAGGGGAATATGGACTAGAAGTTGCTTTAACACGTACCGCCATGTCTTATCGTCATCAATCAGCAAAAGCTTTTGTTGCCTACCCTGCTTGACAAGCGTACTGAGTTTGTTCAACAGTGAAAATCTATCTACAGGCTTAATCAGGAACCCCTCGGCTCCTCTAGCCATCACTTGCTTCTCGTTATCTACGACGGAGATCACAAGAATGGGAATATTTCGGGTTGCTTCATTGCTCTTGGTTTCCAAGAGAAACGCCCAAGTGTTTTCCTTTTCAAGTAAAATATCTAACATAATGGCGATTGGCTGAAACGCGACAAGCGCCTGCTTTGCCGCGTTGAGCGTTCGTGCCGAAATCATCTGATAATTCGATTCTTGAAAATACTTCTCGTAAGCAAAAATAGTTTCAGGATTGTCTTCCACAACCAATATAGGAAGGCGATTGGGGTCAATTTGCCAAGTAACTTGTCCCATTGAGGAGACTTCGGCAGAACCAGGAAAGACCGATGGGATACAAGCAAAAAATGTTGATCCCTTGTCTAATTCACTATGAACCCAGACTCTTCCTCCCAACAATTCTGTCAACTTGCGCGACAGTGGCAGTCCCAAACCTGTTCCTTTGACTTTTTTTTGGAGTTTAGATTCTATTTGAATAAAATCCTCAAAAATCCGCTCTTGATCCTGCGGTGCAATTCCAATACCTGTATCGGCGACGGAGAAAGTGACGGTGTGACCTGCCATGACTGCTGCCACTCGCACCTCACCACGCTCGGTATACTTTAGTGCATTAGAGATAAAATTTCTCAGAATTTGGGCGACCTTACCTTCATCTGTATACAAAGGCGGAATGCCAACAGGTTCCTCAAAGACAAGAGCAACTGAGGAGTTATGAGCAAGCAAGGGACGCAACATTCCTCTCAAAGTCCCAAATAAGTCGCTCACTTCAAACTGGCTGGGATGGACGACAATTTTTCCAGCTTCTACCTTTGCTAAGTCTAAGAGGTCGTTGACCAACTCGGATAGACCTTCTGCAGCTTTTTGAATGAAATTGACTTGCTTTTCCTGCTCTGTTGTTAAGGGACCATCCATTCGGTCTATCAAAATCCGAGACAGAGACATAATTGAGTTCAGGGGCGTGCGAAACTCATGGCTCATATTCGAGAGGAACCGAGTTTTCAGTTCATTTGCCTTTTGTAGAGAATCCGCTTTTTCGTCTAATTCGGCATACAAAGCCACGACACCGCGATTGGTGTCTTCTAGTTCGCGGTTGAGCTGAGTTAACTGCTCCTCGCGCTGGCGTAACTCCTGCATTGCACGTAGCAGTTCTTGGTTCTGCCGTTGAATTTCCTCAAACGGATTTTGCGGTTCTCGATTATCCAACTGATCTCTAAGAAGGTGCAAGCGCTCTGTTGTCACCTGAGGTGAGCGTTTTGGCAGGGTTTTCCCCATCAATACTGTGGTTCCCTGGTTCGCAACCGACTCAATTTGAAACTGATCCATCAGCCGACGAGTGCCAATGATTCCCAACCCCATCCCGGTTGTGGAAGTGTATCGCCCATCTAAAATCGCCTGCAAGTTAAGAATCCCCGGACCTTGATCGCGAATGCTAATCCAAAGGTTCTGCGGGGATTCGTCATCTACCGAAAATTCAACGATTCCGCCCCTAGCATAGATAAAAGCATTCCGAGCGATTTCTGAAACAGCTGTGGCAAGGCGTGCTTGGTCTTGGGCATCAAATCCCAAAGCTTGGGCAATCTGGCGTGCCATTTGACGAGTCAGCACCACATCTTGCTCATAGCGAATTTCTAAGGTGAGGATAGTTGTACTCATGGCTATACATTCTCACGGGCAACCAGCACAGTAACATCATCGCGGACTCGTTTAAAATCTCGATATAAAACGCCAGCAATCAAGCTGGGATGTTTATAGATTAGACCAGGATAGCGCTCTAATCGCCATTGAGTTCCCAAGCCATCGGAATGTAAGAGCAAGATTGCCCCTGGATGCCATTGGTAAGTAAACTCTTGAATTTTGCGGACTTCATGCCCGACTGTACCGTTGTAGGAAACCATGTTGTAGCTTCCGTCAGGCCAGATGACACTGCCAGCAATATTGCCCACCCCAGCAAAGCGAACAGATTGGTGTTCAAAGTTGACTTCTGCGATCGCCAGCGCTGCTCCCCGTGTACTCCGTAACGCTTGATGAATTGCTGCCACTATTTCTTGAGGACTACGGTTGACATTTTCCTGAAAAACTCTCACAGCTTCTGTTGATGCTTGAGCGGCTTGTGGTCCGTGACCTAATCCATCGGCAACTAGCAGCAAACTGCGCTCTTGATTGATAATACTTGCCCAAGCATCGCCGCAAACCTCCTCTCCCGGTTTTGGCAGACACACCACTCCGATCTCAAGATTCTCTAGGGGTTTACTTGTGGGTAAGGGGCTAGCCCAAAGCTGACTCAGGATAGCTGTCCCTGCATTCGGGATGGAATAAATATCCACAAAACCAGAAAGACGGCTGATCGCGCCTAACCCATTTCCGGAACTTCCGGCTGTCGAAAACCCGTCTTCCATACACTCGCCTATGTTGTCCATCCCAGGTCCAGTGTCCAACGCCAGGACTTCCAAACCCATGATGTTGTACTTTTCAATTGCTTGTACCAGCAGTACCCCATCCCTAGCGTGTCGCACCAGGTTATTTGCAACTTCGGTCACGACAATACCGACTTTTCCCCGATCAGTCTCGTTGAAACCGAGATGACTCGCTAGCGCTAGAGCGCTGCGTCGTGCTTCACCTGCCTGACTTTGCTCTTCAATTGGTAGGGCGAGGGATTCTCTCATAACATAGTTACTTCCACTTTGTAATTGTGACGCAGGTGCCCTCACCTACATGAGAAACGATATTGAATTCATTCATCAGTCGCTTTGCACCGCTTAGCCCCATGCCCAACCCACCACCTGTGGTGTAACCATCTTTGAGTGCCAAGTCAATATCTGGAATCCCTGGTCCGGAGTCTTCAAAAACGAGCCGCAGACCCCGACGCATTCCATTCTGCAGTGCTTCTAGTTTAACAGTGCCACCGCCTCCGTAGTCCAAAGTATTACGGGCTAGCTCGCTGGCTGCCGTGACAATTTTCGTCTGATCTACCAGGCTAAACCCCAGTTTCACAGCTAACTGCCGCACCGCCTGCCGCACCAAAACCACATCTTGTGAGGATTGGATACTCATGGTTTCATACCCGGGTGTATCCATCTGCGTTTCCTCCAGCAGTCGCCTTCAGCGATGCCCGCAGAAGTGCCATGCCCTTCTCAACGTTTAACGCCGTGCGAATACCTGTTAAAGAAAGTCCTAGCTCTACTAAGGTGATGGCAACTGCTGGTTGCATTCCGACCACAACCGTTTGAGCATCAAGAATCTGTGACATCTTAGCAATGTTCCCCAGAATTCTGCCAATAAAGGAATCCACAATTTCTAAACACGAAATATCAATCAGTACCCCATGAGCTTGTGTCTCGCTGATGCGATTTGTCAAGTCATCTTGTAAAGTCATCGCCAGGCGATCGTGCATATCAACTTGAATCGATACTATAAGGAATTCGCCCATTTGGAGTATGGGAATGCGTTCCATAAAAAGACCTGTTAACTCCTTAGCGGGCTTGGGGACGGTTGATTGTCATCCCAAGGCGTTTTAGAGCCAGCAGAAAAGCATCGGCTAAAGATGCCTTTGTGATTATGTCTGCCAGATCCACGCCTAGGTAAACAATTGTTTGAGCAATTTGGGGGCGAATTCCGCTGATAATGCAATCTGCACCCATTAACCGAGCTGCGGTGACTGTCTTCAGTAAGTGCTGAGCTGTGAGTGTATCTACTGTTGGCACTCCGGTGATGTCGATGATGGCGACTTCTGAACCCGTCTCCACAATCTTCTGCAACAAAGACTCCATCATCACTTGGGTACGGCTGCTGTCTAATGTGCCAATAATTGGCAGAGCTAAGATACCATCCCACAGCTTAACAACGGGTGTTGAAAGTTCCATCAACTCTTCTTGCTGCCGAATGATGACTTCTTCACGCGACTTTTGATAAGCTTCAATTGTTAACAGTCCCAGCTGGTCTATGACAGTGGTCGCTAACCAGGTATCGTCCAGTAAGGCGTTTGCATCACCAGCGAGTTCCTCGCGCAAGCGAGCAAATAGCGGTTGCTTAAACGATAAAACAAACGTGGCAGTTTCCGACGGTGTAAAGCCTTTTTGCGAACGAGTACGAGAAACACTGGTGAGCATTTCTCGCACAGAACGCCACTCGGAGGATTGCACGTTGCTTAAGTTGCCGTTATGGACAGATGCCTTCAGCAAACTTAGGAATTCCTGACACTCCTCCCGCAACTGTGTTTCTTTGATCAAACCTTTGCTGGCATTGTTAGCCACTAGTGCTTGAATCCAGTCTGCCAACAGTTGTGCTTCATATTTTTCAAGAACCTCTGGAATTTTACTTCCATTGCTTAAGCCCATAGAATCATTCCTTCTACCTGATTGGCATTTAGCCAGTGATTGATATGTATTATGTATATGTATTATGTGTCAATCATTTAGGCTTCCAGGTACACTAGCTCGCTGAAATGATGTCTGATTCCTTAAAGAGGTAGTTCTTAAAGGCTGATTTCTTCATCGGAATTCCTGGGTTTGAAACCCCGTCCTTCTAGGACGGCTTTACAAATTAATAGCTCAAGCGCCACGAGTTGTAAGACAAAAACTTGCAATCTGTGGGTAATGCGTTTTGACACAATCGCTTGCCAGTATCAAGACTGTGCAAGCTCATTGTTTTCCTGTCAGGGTCTTTCTTTGTTGGCGATTCTTGCCAACCACCAACATAAGCAAAACCATACTTAGGATGTTTAACAATTGAGCCGCGTTTAAAACCTGCGCTTATGGTTCCACCATAGCGAGGTCTAATATGCCCTGCTTGATGTTGCAGTCGGTGAAGTTGACGACGATGAAATTCTAAGGGCATGATTTCAATCAATGTCATATTGTCTGGGCTGATATGACCCCCTACATACCAATTAGCCAAAACCCACGAGTCAACGCAGTGAGCATCAAATTTATTAGATAGTTTGTTCTTGGATTTTTTCAACCCTAACTCTTGCCTTGTCTCGTAAGTATCAAATCCTGTACGAGTTTCCAAGTTAGCAATTAAGCGTAGTTGGTAGTAGAACCATTGTTTCCCAACTTCTATTGGGGAAAACATGACATTATACTTTCGGGCATTCTTCCAAGTTTTCGCCTTGACATCCTCTACCACAAAAATCGAGACAGGAAACAGTAAAGTTAACCACTTACAAATCCTAAGCTTCCATTGCCATCTGGCTTTAGTAGATGGTGGCAGCTTTTCTTTATTAACAAGTCGTCCTGTTCGATTTTGGCGACATGGGGTGTTACGAAACCGCCTTGCGCGTCGCATATTTCGGCGAACTTCTACATGATCTTTTACCCAGTCCACGCTATGAGTTTGAATGTTTAGGTAAGTATGAGCCTTGGATTTAACTGTGAAGCCCTCGCGCTTACTTCCTGGATCTATGCCAACTGCAACGGGTTGATTGTTGCGCGAGTATGGTTCTACGTTGAGTCGAACACAAAACACTCCTTTTTTAAACAACGGTGTAGCCTTGCCTGACTTTATCCAACGTCTTGCCCGACTGGGTATTGTTGGCATCAGGGGTCGATTATTTGAATCTACGACTGGTACAAACATTTGCTATAAGCCTCTTACGAGTAAATATTTCCCTTCGGCGCTGACTAACGGAGTGGAGAAGAACTAGGGAGGCATTCTTCCGTCCTACGAGCTACCATGCTAGTTAGTTCAGTCCCGACTCGTCGTACACAACGTGCAAGTCAGTTGCCTAGACACTGGTTTTCTCTTGAATTAAGAAATTGGTGAATTTTCCGCTTTCAAGCCCCACGGCTTTAGCCTGGGGTCAGTGACCATTATTATAAAGTTTGGCGGGAGATGCAAAACCGCTGAGTGTATGGTAGTTTTTCTTCATCAAGCATAAGGCAGGAGTTTTCAACTGTTCTAGCACTTCCCCAACTTTTGTCATAAGTACATTTGCTCATATTATCAACAAAAGTCAGAGGGAATTTATCTATTCCGCCATATTGCCGAGATGGGATTCAAGACGTTTTTCAGATGTTTATCCCTTGTGAAATTCCTACTATGAATACAGTTCCAAACGGAACGAAGCAGAGGTTGCCCCTTATAATCTCGCTTTTCCTCACTTTGGTGAAAGAAAAATATGCCACTTACCCTGAAACTCAGACATAATCATGAATTACGCGATAGGGCACATCGACAGTGCTGAAGGCGATCGCTCTGCGCCATCGCTTCTTTGCAACACAATTTGATATTTCTCATTTAAATACTATTGTTTGTTGCGAAACTACGTCAAAACAAGGATTAGAAATTCTTCATATACCAAAGCCATAAAAGAACACAACTACCTTAAGAAGTATTTTCCTGCGGTGGCTAACGCTTTTGCTGTTGCCAATGGTAACAGAGTTGATGCTACGGCTTACCAGCACTAGTTTTCTTAATGCGTGAATTTTGAATTGCTTAATACCGATCTGTGGACAATCAAGTTTTCCACATTCATACTACATATGCATTACTTACGTGCAAATCCCTCTCTCGTTCGCCGAGCAAAAGGAAGTTAAAAATTATGACAGAAGTTTTACTAAAGGAACTTAGTAATAGCGATATTGACTGGATGCTTGCGGCGGGTAGTAGGGAAGAAATTACTCCTGGCACAGTTCTCATCCGTCAAGGTCAACCTGTCAATGCACTGTATATTTTGTTGGACGGAGCGTTGACAGTTTCCATCTCTCAGGCTGAAAACAATCCATTGGGTCGCGCTTTTGCTGCCCTAGAAGGTGGCGAAATGTCAGAGCGAGAAATCACGAGATTATCAAGTGGTGAAATGGTAGGAGAAATTCCCTTTTTAGACTCCTACCTGCCCTCTATGACTGTTAAAGCCCTGAAAAAGTCGCTTATATTGGCGATTCCGCAACAGTTATTGGCGGCAAAACTGCAAGAAGATGTAAGTTTTGCTGCTCATCTTTATCGGGCGAGCGCGATTCTGCTTGCAGACAGACTGGAGAGGATAGTGAGTCAGCTTGGTCATAGCACACTCGTCTTTGCCCAACCTCAGTTAAGAGAAATTTTATTTATCTTTGCAGAATTGCGTGATAGTGACATCGATTGGTTGATTACAGCAGGTAATGCGAGCAGAATTACTGCTGGCACTATCCTCATCCATGCAGGAAGACCTGTGGAAGCGCTGCATATCCTACTGGATGGGAAAATCACGCTTTCTGCCCTTGAGGATGAGCGCAATCCCTTAGCCCGTGCTTTTTCGAGCTTGGAAGGTAGCGAAACTCCAGAACGTGAGTTCGCGAGATTATCTCGAGGCGACATGGTAGGAGAAACGCCTTTTGTAGAAGCTCCCCCACCCTCTGTCAGTGTAAAGGCGCTGGAAGACTCGCTCGTGTTGTCAATTCCCCGGTGGCGACTTACGGCAAAACTGCTGCACGATGTGGGTTTTGCTGCCCGTTTTTATAGAGTGCTTGCGGTTTTGTTGGCAGACAAACAACAGGCAATAGTCACTCGGCTTGGTTACGGCAGGCTTATCTATAGCACTGGTCAGCCCTTGGATAAAAGGTTCAAATATGAAAATGAACTTAGTTCAGATTTTTTGGCTCAAGTGGCATTGGCTGGAGCCAGATTTGACTGGATGTTGAAAAGAATTCGTGGCAGTTAAAACAGTGAACAGTTATCAGTTATCAGTGACCAGGTTACCCATAGGGATTTAAACCCCACTTGAAACAATCCACTTGCATCCGTGGGGGACTCACGCCTCCCAAGCAACTGTATAGTCATAGCTCGGCACTGCGGCTGGTACGTGGTAACTGTGTTGAATGTTGCCTTTGTCGCTAATGGTAAAGAGTTAGTAGTTAAAACTGATTGATAAAGTAAACCTTAAATTGTAGGGTGCGTTAAAGCCAGAGTACGGCACCAACTTTTGCGATGCCCTGCGGCAAGTTCTCACTCTCTCAAACTTTCAAATCCTTACATAGCCGTAACACATCCTACTTACTAACAGACGCGCTGTTTGAAGCGTCTCTACAACTAACAAACAATTAACAATTTGGAAAATATTCAGATGGTTAATCAACAAAACAATCTGTTTCGCAAAAAAGCTTTAGAGCATTCATCTTCCCCCGAACGACTGGATCAGCTCATGCAAGTCGTTAGCCCTATGAAGTGGCTACCTTTGGCTGCTCTAGGCTCATTGGTTGCATTTGGGCTGGCATGGAGTGTTGTGGGTCGTATCCCGATTACGGTTACGGGTCAGGGAGTGCTTGTTTATCCCAGCAAGGTTGTACCATTTCAGTCAGCAACCTCAGGTCAGTTGCAAACAATAAATGTACGTGTCGGGGATTTCGTCAAGAAGGGACAGCTGCTGGGAACGATTGGTCAAGCGGAACTGCAAAAGCAACTTTTGCAGCAGCACGCCAAGCTCGTGGAACTGGAGACACAGAATCAGAATGCTGGTGTACTTCAGAGTCAACGCAGCGAAGTGGAAATTAGGGCGATCGCACAGCAGCGTTTGAGCCTACAGCAACGCCTTTTGCAAGCTCAATCTTTGACTCCAATTATTAGGGATAAAGATATAGGCGCTATTGTGCAGCAGCGACAGAACTTACAGCAACGCATACAAGAAACTAAAGCTCTGACTCCTACTCTTAAGGACAGGCTCGAGAGGCGTAAAAAGCTAAAGATTGAAGGGGCGATTTCAGAAGATACATTGCTCGAGGCACAACAGACTTACCTGGATGGCATTAAAAAAATCGCTGATTTTGAAGACCAGTTGAAGCAACTAGACATCAATCAGGTTCAGGCAGAAAAGTCCTACCGCGAAAATCTTAGCCAAATTGCTGACATCAAAACCCAGTTGCGGGAACTGGACAGCAAGGAAAAAACTTTGGCTGAGCAAAATTTCCAATCTTCAATTACCCGAAAAAATGAGATTCAGGAAGTGAAGCGGAATATCGCCCAGCTACAACTGCAATTACAAAATAACAGCCAGATAAAAAGCGAACACACCGGACGCATTTTGGAAATGACTGCGACTCCCGGACAAATTCTCAGTCAAGGAACCCGCATTGGGACTATAGAAGTGCAAGAGAAATCCGCCAAGCTGGTTAGTGTCGCATATTTGCCAGTCAGCGAAGGCAAGAAAGTTCAAAAGGGTATGAAGCTGCAAATTACACCCTCCACAGTCAAGCGCGAACGCTTTGGCGGCATAATGGGCACTGTCAGCAGAGTCTCAGCCTTTCCTATCACTAAAGAAGGTGCGTCTAATCTGGTGGGTAATCCTGAAATCATAGAAGGGCTTATATCCCAAGGTCCTCATCTGCAAGTTATTGCCGAACTTCAGCCGGATACCTCCACCTTCAGCGGCTATCAATGGTCTTCTTCCAAGGGTCCACAAATGAAAATGTCTTCTGGAACCACGACTTCTGTGCGAGTCACCATTGAGGAACAAGCCCCAATCACGTTTGTCTTTCCCATCCTGAAATCTTGGACTGGGATCTATTAAACAATTCAAAATTCAAAATTCAAAATTCAAAAAAAACTATTTTTTATTTTGAATTTTTCAAGTAAGCAAAATAACTTATGCTAAAAAATCTACAAAAATTGCTTACGGGTAAGGGCAGACGACGCCGTACCCCCACTCTTTTACAAATGGAGGCGGTAGAATGTGGCGCTGCTGCCTTGGGTATCATTTTGGGTTATTACGGTCGAATTGTGACACTGGCAAAACTCCGGCAAGACTGCGGGATATCGCGGGACGGGAGTAAAGCCTCTAATATCCTAAATGCTGCTAGGAGCTACGGGCTAAAGGCAAAAGGCTTTAAGTTAGACTTAGATAGCGTGCAGCAACTGCAATGCCCCTACATAGTATTTTGGAACTTCAACCATTTCCTAGTCGTAGAGGGATTCGGCAAAGAGCGTGTTTATCTCAATGACCCCGCCACTGGACCGCGTATTGTCTCTCTAAAGGAATTTGATGAGGCATACACAGGTGTCGTGCTGGTTCTCGAACCTAGTCCAGAGTTCAAAAAAGGGGGACGCAAACCCAGCACACTCTTGGCTTTATGGCAACGGTTGCAGAGGTCTGGTGGGGCACTCGTCTACTCTGTAGTCGCAGGATTGTTGCTCGTGATTCCCGGACTGGCAATGCCAACGTTTTCTCAGATATTTGTAGACAATATTTTGATTCAAGGCAGAGATGAGTGGCTGCGCCCGTTGATTTTGGGGATGCTCCTCACAGCAGGGCTGATGGGATTTTTGACACTACTACAGTTGCAGTCCCTGCGCCGCATGAAAATTAAGTTGTCTGTGGGGATGTCGAGTCAGTTCCTGTGGCACATTCTGCGCCTACCCGTCAGTTTTTACGACCAACGGTTTGCTGGGGAAATTAGCAACCGTGTTCACCTCAACGACTCGTTAGCCGACCTTCTTTCAGGTAAGTTAGCGACTACTGTCATTGCATCTGTAACTGTGATTTTTTATGGTGCGGTCATGCTGCAATATGACACGGTACTGACCTCGATTGGAGTCGCCTTTGTCGTTGTGAATTTCCTTGCCTTGCAATGGGTAAGAAGGCGGCGCGTGGATGCCAATATGAGATTACAACAGGATGAAGGAAAAGTTTCCGGAGTATCAATTTCTGCTCTGCAAAGCATGGAAACACTTAAGGCATCCGGTTTGGAGTCCGATTTTTTCTCCCGCTGGGCGGGCTACTATGCCAAGGCGATTAACGCTAAGCAGGAAATGGATGTGACGAACCAAACTTTGGGAGTGTTGCCATCCTTCCTTTCCACGATGTCGTCGATGCTTCTTTTGGTCGTGGGTGGTCTGCGGGTGATAGATGGATATCTTAGTATTGGAATGCTCGTAGCATTTCAAAGCTTAATGCAGGAGTTTCTAGCGCCTGTCAACAATTTAGTCACTCTTGGGAGTGACCTCCAAGAAGTGGAGGGCAATCTGAATCGCCTAGATGATGTCCTACGCAACCCAATAGATCTGCAATTAGAGAAGGAAAGCAAGGGAGATGAAAAGAACCTCTCTGTCTACCACCCTACCACCCCAGCACTCCATGCTTCGGTACGCTTGCAGGGATATGTCGAGTTAAGGAATGTTACATTTGGCTACAACCGAGTTGCTGCTCCCTTGATTTCAAACTTAAATCTCTCGCTCAAACCAGGGCAGCGAATCGCTTTGGTGGGCGGAAGCGGTTCTGGTAAGTCTACGATTGCCAAATTGGTGTGTGGGCTGTACGAAGCTTGGCAGGGAGATATCTGCTTCGACGGAAAACCAAGAGAGCAAATTCCACGCCAAGTACTCGCCAATTCTATCGCCTTGGTCGAGCAGGATATCTTTCTGTTTGCTGGCAGTGTCAGGGACAATTTGACGCTATGGGATACCACAGTGCCCGAGAGTCACCTGGTGCGGGCTTGTCAAGATGCAGCAATTCACGATGTTATCCTCTCAATGCCAGGGGGCTATAATGCCGACCTCTCAGAAGGTGCTACCAATCTGAGCGGCGGTCAGCGGCAGCGCCTGGAAATTGCCCGAGCTTTGGTGAATAACCCCGCGATTTTAGTGATGGATGAAGCCACCAGCGCTCTTGATACCGAAACAGAAAAATTCATTGACCGTAGACTCCGCCAACGAGGATGCACTTGCATTATCGTGGCGCATCGGCTAAGTACCATCCGCGATTGTGATGAAATTATTGTCCTCGAACACGGAAAGGTGGTTCAACGAGGGAGCCATGAAGAATTAAAGCAGGTCGAGGGGACATACTTGCAATTGATCCGCAGCGAGGGCGAAGCGCTTTAACAGTTACCAGTTATCAGTTATCAGTTATCAGTTATCAGTTTCATCCTTTGCATGTTTCAGTCCCCCACCCCCGAGCACCGTTCGTCAAGAGACGTGCCGTAGGCATAAGCGTTGGTGGCTCTTTTAAATCCCCCAAAGCGCCCGCAGGCGTCACTGCGTAGGTAGCTGTTCACTGTTTTAAGAAAGTCAAAATTTAAAATAACGAAAATGTTACAGCAAACTATAACCGTAATTCAACAGGGACAACAGTATATTTTTCAAGGCAATGAACCGATAATTCTAGATGATCCGCAGACGGTTTGGGTGGTAAAATCTGGTTCATTGGCACTATTTGCTATCAAGGTCAAACATGGTATCCCTGAGGGTTCACGCCGTTATTTATTTAGCATAGGCTCTGGGGAAGCAATGTTCTCAACAGCAGTCAGTTCGCAGGATGAGGTGCGTCAGATTCTGGCGGTGTCGATGGAGGAGACAGAACTCATTAGGGTGTCAATAGAAGACTTTAGCAAGTCGATTGCTAACGACGATTGGGCGCAACCCAGCGCTTTAAAAGGCGATGGTCATCGCAACGCAACGGTTCTGTTAGAGAACTGGATTCATCAACTAGGCTCGGTACTCTCCGACTTTACCCCTCCCACGCTTCCAGCGCAACTTGAGGGTATCAACTACTTCTCGTTAGGCACTGGTGATATCTTCCAGCCTCAGCAAGGCACGGTATCCTGGGTGCAAATCCAGCAAGGGTATGCCAGATGGATGGGGTTTGAAGAACTGCCGCTCTGCCTTGGAGATGGAATCTTGCCCTTGGATAGTTGTATGTGGTTGCAAGCTGGGGAAACAGTTGAGCTATCAAGTGTGAATACGTCTGCAATTCGAGATGTGGATACCTTAATAGACAGTTTGACTTTGCTTGCAACTTATTTTCTCGGCTGCATTGAGATGTTGGAACAGCGGGAGGTGTTTGCAGAATTACGTAGGTTTGAGGAAAGGGAACGTCTCAATTATCAGGTGATGGAAGAGACATTGGGAGAACTGTCATCCGTACTGCAACCACGGAAAACAGCCTTTTCCCCAGTGGTGACACCGACTACCAGTGACCCAGACCAAGCCGTACTAATCGCTGCTGGTGCAGTGGGGCGAGCCTTGGGGATTACGATTCGTCCCCCAGCTAAATCGGAAGACCTCAAACGCGTTCAAGACCCCCTAGAGGCGATCGCCCGCGCTTCTCACATACGGATGCGTCGGATCGCATTGACTGATCAGTGGTGGAAAAAGGATTCCGGTCCAATGCTTGCCTACACTGTGGAAGACAACCGTCCAGTCGCCCTATTGCCAGTATCTAACAGCACCTATCAGATTTTCGACCCACAGTCGCGGACTCGCATCCCTGTGAATGCTCGCAAAGCACCAAAGCTGGACCCGACTGCGTATATATTTTATCGCCCTTTGCCTGATAAAAAACTCAAAACCTTAGATTTGCTTAAGTTCGCGCTACGGGGTCACTTCAAGGAGCTCATTGTCATCTTATTGACTGGAATTGTTACCACCCTGCTGGGGATGCTCACCCCAACTGCCACCGCCATTCTCATGGACAACGCCATCCCGGATGCTAAGCGGGAATTGCTGCTGCAAATCGCTTTAGGTCTGTTGGCTGCTGCCTTGGGGGGAGCTATCTTTCAACTCACCCAAGCGTTTGCCATCATCAGGTTGGAAACCTTTGCAGACTCCTCGACTCAAGCGGCGGTGTGGGATCGGCTGTTGAACCTCAAGGCGTCGTTTTTTCGCTCCTACTCAACTGGTGACCTGAATTCTCGGGTGAATGCTATCACTCAGATCCGAGAGAAACTGAGTAGTACTGTTCTAAAAACCATCTTTTCAAGCCTTTTTTCGTTACTCAACCTGGGATTGCTATTTTACTATAATGTTTCACTAGCTCTGATAGCCTGTGTTGTAGCTATTGTGAATATTGCCGTCACCATCGTCTCTGGCATCCTGACTCTGCGTCAGGTTCGTCCTATGCTGGAGATAGAAGGAGAGATTTTTGGAGTGATGGTGCAGCTGATTAATGGAGTTGCCAAACTCCGAGTCGCCGTAGCTGAGGCACGGGCTTTTGCCTATTGGGGTAAACACTATAGTCAGCAGCTAAAATTGATGCTCAGTACCCAAGGGATTGAAGACATCCTCACCGTTATCAACAAGGTGTTGCCACCTTTAACGAATGCCGCCCTCTTCTGGTTTGCTACGAGTTTGCTGCAAAAATCCCAGGTTCCAGGAGGAGGCTTGTCTATTGGCACCTTCTTAGCGTTTAACGTCGCTTATGGCACCTTTATTAGTGGAGCAACCAGCTTGAGTAGCACGATTGTGGACGTTTTGCAAGTCTTGCCTTTGTGGAATCGGGCTGAGCCAATTCTTTTAGCCGCACCAGAATTAAATTCCAGTAAGACCGATCCTGGTAGATTATCCGGCAGACTGGTTGTAGACCATGTGGTTTTCCGCTATCGAGATGATGGACCCCTAACGCTTGATGATGTGACTATCCGGGCTGAAGCGGGAGAGTTTATTGCCATTGTCGGACCTTCTGGAAGCGGCAAATCTACTCTTTTACGGTTACTACTGGGATTTGACTTCCCTGAATCTGGCACTATTTACTACGATGGGCAAGACTTGGCTGGGCTGGACGTCCACGCTGTGCGCCGACAGTTAGGTGTTGTGATGCAAAATAGCCGAATGATGTCAGGTTCCATCTTCGAGAACATTGCCAGCGGTGCCCTGATTACTATGGATGAAGCTTGGGAAGCTGCGCGAGCCTCAGGCTTGGCGGATGATATCGATGCTATGCCGATGGGTATGCACACTGTAGTCAGTGAGGGGGGTAGCAATCTCTCTGGGGGACAACGGCAACGGCTGTTGATTGCTCGCGCACTGGTGTTGAAACCCCGGATTTTGCTGTTTGACGAAGCCACTAGTGCCCTAGATAACAGAACGCAGGCTATTGTCAGTCAAAGCTTAGAGCGGCTACAAGTGACCCGAATCGCGATCGCTCACCGACTCAGCACAATCCGTAATGCTAACCGTATTTATGTGCTTCAAGGCGGTAGGGTTGTGCAGCAGGGCAGTTTTGAGCAACTCGCAAATCAACAGGGGCTGTTTGCTCAGCTTATAGCTCGGCAAATGCTTTGACACAGAAAACTTGAAGTCATTTTTTGATGTTAAGAATTTCTTTAAAATGACTAAAAAGAATATTGATACACGGAATATGTTTGCCCAATATGCCGCTACATCCTCTGTTGGCAAGCATTAAGGGTGCTCTCTAACAATTAACCCCGGTGCGACCGGGGTTAATTTTTACCCAATTTATTGAGCGAGATTCCCTATTCCCGAATGGTCACCAGAGTGATTATATGACAAGAGAAAACGTTCGGTAAGCCCCAGTCTTACTGGGGTTTTCTTATGAAAGGATAAATCATAGCAGTCATCTATCATTTTGTCTAGGAAATAGCGCTACAGGGGAACCACTAAAAACACGCCGCCGTAGCCAAACCCCTTAGCCAAGTCGAAGCGATCGCTTCCAACGGGGCTTTGCCAATCGCGTTGCGTCGCCGCCGCTTACCCTCAAAATAAAAAGCCCCTCACACACAAAGGGGGGGGTGATAGATACACACACATTTTTAACTAACGAATAATCATTACTAGCGGCAGGTGAGGTGAATTATGCAGCTCCGGTGGCGATCGCTCCAGACGGCACTCTTGGAATAAATCGACAGCGCGAGATTGCAATTTTCAGGCATATCTCCTACTTTTTAAGAAAATCAACGCATATATATCTAATAGATAGGGTATATTTCCTACTTTTATTTCCCTGCTAGTTTTATATAAGGTGAAAAATGTATTGTGCTACAACCAGATTTCACCTTGTTCTTTGTTAATCAAAATTTTAGATAACTATTCTGCCCGAATAAGCTTGTTATTTTGTTCTGAACGATGTGCTTTGCGATCGCGTTTATGCGGGCACTTCGTGCCATCGCACTCACCCCCGGATTTTGTTGTTTGACGAAGCCATGAGTGCCCTAGATAACACAGGCTATTGTCAGTCAAAGCTTGGAGCGGCTACAGGTGACTCGAATCGCGATCGCATCTATTAACAGAGTATGCTTATTACTGTTGGATTTTTGATTGAGAACCTAAAAATAATGGTAAAGCTCACCGTTTATGGAACCCCTGCCAGTACTTATGTCCGTACCGTCCGGTTGCTGCTAGAGGAAGCAGGTGTAGACTATACCCTCAAAGGAGTTGATATCTTCAATGGGGAAAACCAGTCGGCAGAGTACCTCGCCAAGAATCCTTTTGGCAAAGTGCCGACACTCGAAGTGGATGGGCAACTGCTTTACGAAACCGGTGCAATTACCGAGTACCTCGACACCGTTTTAGCCGAGCACAAATTCAGCCCATCTGATCCAATGCTCCAGGCTCGGATGCGCCAGATTATGGCAATTATTGATAGCTATCTCTATGCCCCTGCGATTGGCACAATTGTGGTTCAGCGTCTGATTGTACCAACTCAGGGTGGCAAGGCAGATGAGGAAAAAGTGAAAAATGCTGTCGCGCCTGTACAAACCGCGCTAAACGCAATCGAGTCACTAGCTGTTGCTAGCCCGTATCTGCTCGGCAGCGAATTGAGCATTGCCGATTTCTACCTGATTCCCATCTTCATCTACCTTTCCCAGACTCCAGAGTTTGAGGCAACTACTGCTCAAACTCCGAAATTGCGGACTTGGTGGGATAAAGTCAACCAGCTTGAGAACGTGAAAAAAGTATCTGCGTAACAGTATTCGGTTACAACACCCCGCAGCATCCCACCAGCCAGTGCATGACTTTGGGCAGTTCCTCTGCCTGCTTGGGTAATTTAAGGGGGCTTCGCAAGCAACAAAAACACAGAGATGGTATGTACGCTTTGCTCCCAATGGCAGTCAAGGGTTTGTATGGTGATGACTGTTGGGAGTCACATTTCTTCAGTTAGGAAATATACGTTCCAAGAAAGCTTTTATTTCAGCCCAAGCAGAGGTCGTAGCAGCAGAATCGTAGCGATAACCATCGTCGCGCATAAAAGTATGCTCTGCTTCATAAAAGAGAACTTTGTGAGGTACATTAGCATTCAACAGAGCTGTAATTATGGTTTGCCGATCCGAGTCTGGGATGTGAGGGTCGAGTGTACCGAACACTATTAGCATCTCGCCTTTGATTTCACTCACCCGATGGATTGTATCAGCTACCCCCTGCCCCAACTTGCCACTGGGAATGCCAGTCGGGTAGCAGCACACGGAAGCCTTAATTTCGCTCATGAATGCTGCACGGAAAGCTAAGTGCCCACCAATACAAAAGCCTAGAGTGCCTATTTGACCTGGAGAAACCGAACTTTCTGCTTTAAGAAATTCAATCACAGCACGGCAATCGGCATCATAATCAGCGATCGCAGTTCGACGAGCATCGTCATTGCCCCGCATCCGACCTAGATCGTCTGGTTCAATAACTAAACCAATTGGCTCAATGCGATGAAAAATTTCTGGGGCTGCCACTACGTAGCCATATCCTGCTAAGTAGTTAGCTAGACGAATTATGGGACCACCTAACTGATAAATATCACTATAGAACACAATACCTGGGTAAAGTCCTGCTGTTTTGGGAGCCGCTACATAGACACGCATCAAACTGTCATCTACTCTCAACTCGACATTGCGCTTAATGATTTGCACTTTTTTATCTCCGTGTCATGCCTGCTTTCATGAGGACGCATCTTTTCATTATTTCCCCGTCCCCCAGAAGTAAGGAGTTATTTTAGAACAATTTAATGAATGGCTGGCAGCAACAACCGAGTTAGCCTGTGAGTGCACTGGCTATCAAAGCAACAATGACGCTACACTTCAAAAAACCGCTCCCCTCAAGATGTATCCAAAGATAAACCCAAAAATATGCCTCTTGAGCAATGCCCTATAAGCCTCACACAAAAGCTTTTAGCTACAATGAAAAGACGCGAATCAGGGTGGCAAGAATGAGGGTAGCAGCAGTATTATTCGCAATGTCTTTGGCTCTTACACCTGCCACTGTGTTGGCACAACCAAAAACAACTGGATCAGACCAAGAGAAAATACTACGAACACGTATTAACCAGCAAATTCAAAGTTTTAATGTCAACCTTAAGGACGAGCTGAAGGAAACACAGGACCTTAAGCGATTCAGCAGGCCGTATACGCTCGAATTTCAGAGGAGAAATGAGCAGATGCAGCACCGCCGAGACATTTTTAATTTGGGGATACAAAAAGGTCAAAATTTTAGATAACCATTCTGCCCGAATAAACTTGTTATTTTGTTCTGAACGATGTGCTTTGCGATCGCACTCACGCCCTGCGTCCAAGGATGATTCGGGTAGCACAGAGAGAAAACATCGCTGCTACCCAGTTGAAACATCTCTTCAGACACAGGTAGAATGCTAGCCACAGTTGTGTTGTAAGTTCTTTGCACCTGTTGCTCTAAAACCCCAAAGTTGATAGCTGGCAGTACCTTGTTAACCACCAACAGCATTTTAGGCACCTCTAACTTGCGAGCAACATCTACAGTGACAGCTGTACCCTGGTAGTCCTGGTGGTCTGGACGCAAGATAATGACTAGGACATTGGAAAGAATGATAGAGAGCAGCGTTTCTTCGTTAATACCAGGGTGAGTATCAATCAACAAGTAATCCAGTTTCAAACGGCGGCTGAGATTGCCCAAACCCTCGTTGAGCAGGCGTGCGTCGTATCCCTCACGGAGTATTCGAGATATTTCGCCAGTCTTGATACTGGAGGGAATCAGATAAATACTACCCCTGATCGCAGCGCCTTTGTGGCTCGTCTTGAGAAGTGGGGTGACATCGTAGGCTGCATCTTCAATGGCACAGCGTCCCCACAGATAATCATTCAGAGTGTAGCCTATCTTGTCCTCATTGAGACCAAAAAGAACGTGGATTCCAGGCGATTGGATATCGGTATCGACAATGCCAACCCGTTGACCAGAGCGAGCGATGATAGTTGCTAGGTTAGCAGTTACGTTTGATTTGCCAGTTCCACCACGGAATGAATGGACGGATACAATTTTAGACATAATGTATTTCCAAAGATAAGAGTTGACCGAATAAGGCAAAAGTTAAAAGTTAAAAGGTAAAAGAAAGAAGAATAAAATTGGTCACAAGCCCCTGAATTTCTTCATGGAAAAGAAGGTAAAGAATTTTTTTGAGACACTCATGCTGTGAAAAAAAGGCGTCCTTGCTACAAGCCCCTTGATTCATCTATGGGGTTGTCTTTCTTTTTACTTTTTACTTTTTACTTTTTACTTGGATTGACATTAAGGCTTAGGGGACGAGTTGGTATTACTCTTGTTCAAGAATCGGATTCTGCCCATTTTTTTCTAATCTCTTTTGCCTGTACACTTAAATTTTGAAAGTATTCTGCATCAATGATTTCAGCCACTTGACGAACCCTCTTGGTTTCGTCAATCTGGATGGTGAGTTCTTGCATCTGTTTTTTCAAGCGTTGCTCACGAGTGTAGACTTCATGAACCATTCTCAGGAACACCTCTCCTAACTGTCCTAACTCGTCAGTGCGCTTAGCGATCGCCACCAAGCTTCTGAGTTCAAACATCTCAGTCCGGTTATAAACAAATGTATCCGTGCTAATTTTTTGAGCCAGCTGCGCCATTGGTTTGAGGGGTTGGATAACGTTTCGCTTTAGCAAATAGTTAAATGTAAGAATGACCAGGGTAAAAATACCAACGAAAATTGCGATAAATAAGAAAAAAGCTTGAGAAACTCTGTCAAAAACTTCACTTACAGGAAAATAAACAATTTGAGTCGCAATAATTTCATTGAGCTTCCACCCCATACCGTTCTCTGTTCCATAGGTTTCTAAATGATTTTTAGGGGCTGTTTCTGGGGTGCCATGACAGCGAAGACAGCTTGAATCTTTAACAGCAAAAGGACGGGCGCTATAAAACAATTCGTTTCCATACAAATTCCGAAAACCTGATAAAATTTTCAAGTCGGATTTGTTACGAAATTGCTCTATCAGTTGGGTCTCAAATTCGTCAGCTTTATCCCTTGTATTTGTCGGATTGAGTGTAGCGTCTTTGTAAAAGTAATCTGTATATTCTTTATTTTTGCGTAGAATTTCAAACACCTCTCTAGCTGCAAAACTTGGAATGCTTTCGGGAAGAAAATTTTGTTGATTTTCTAAGTAAGGTGCTAATAGAGTAGTTATGTGGGTAGCACTATACTCTCTTACTGAATTTATCATTTGTATGAGAATCTGCCCCCGATAATTTATTTCATCTTCAGCTCTTTGCTCAAGTGCCTTTGATAAAGCAAAACCACTCATTAAGATAGCGCCTATAAAAACTAGCGAAAGGAGCAAGGTAAATTTTGTAGCAAGCTTAGAATGACCTCTCATTGCTTTTCTTATTTTTATCTATAGGAAAATGTCCTACCGATGTTAAGGTAAGCGATCGCTCCTTTTAGATAAAAGTTGATCCTTATTTTTTCTTCAGTTGTATTACCAGTCGGGTATAGGTTTGATACAACTTTTTCATCTTTTTAGGAACTGTATTCATCGTAGAGATTCAACGAGTCACAAACATCTGAAAAACGTCTGGAATCCTACAACCAAATAGACACATTCCCTTCGACTAAAGTTAAACCAATAGGTAAAATTAGCTACGACTAAGGTCAAAAGAGGTCGCAGCTATTGTTATCAACGTATCAAAAAACCTACTACCTGATATCTTGCACGTATCCGTATAAACCACGATTAAGCACAAAACATCGAAATAAAGTTACATTTTATTATGGGCTTTTTATCAAAAATAAAGCACTTTGCGGCTCATACTTAGTGCTTAAATAACATTAAATTTTTCGTCTAGCCCAAAGCGTGTCAACTTAAGGCGAAAACTAGTGCTGGAGAGCTTTTTCCTTGTTACCATGCTCTGCATGGTAATGCATTATTAGAGGCTCTGCCTCTAGCAGCTGTGTGATCGTGAGACAGAGTCTCACTTAAGGCATTCCAAGTCTCTGACTTGGAACGAGTTCTAACAAGTTTTAACAAGCCCTCACCCCTTCAACATAAGTGCCTTCTGCCTTATTTTCAGAGGTGTCTTGATCTTTCGTTTCACAGGACAGTTCTGCTCGTGGTGGTGGTACACTATGGATGCGTAGTGCACGAACAGAATTGCGAATCTCTTGCATGGTCGTGACTCCTAAGCGTTGGGCTTGTGCCAAAAACTTTTGCGCTTGACTAGGGTCGATAGACCAGAGTTTTAGGGCGCTTTGTAACTGAATATTGATGGCAATCAACGCGTGTCCCAACGCGTCATAGCTTTCATAAGCAACGCGGTGGTGTGCTTGGAGTGCGGTGATTTCCTCCTGTTGTTGAGTATACTGTCGCCATCGTTGTTGCTCACGCGCTAGTTGCTGCTGCATCTGTTGCACCACCAGTACGTACTGCATCAACTGCATCAGTAGTAACAGCACAATCCCAAACCAGAAAATATCACTCCACTGGCTCAACCAATGTTGTGGGGACTGATTGAACAACGCAGATCTGTGACTGCTGCCAAGCTGTTGCACTCTTGTAAGTAACATAATTGCCAAAACAAACCCTGCCATTGCCCAACGCCCAAGCAATGGTAACAAAAAGCAACTGCGAATCATGACGATTAGCAACAGAACTGGCAACAGCCACAACTGTCCACTTAAAGCCAGCCATGCCAAAACTAAACTGAACTGTATGCCAATGTACAGCATTTTGCCAGCAAATCTACCACTGGGTAATATGCCACCGGTCAATGCAAACACAGCCAGGATGAACAGTTCGACTGTTTTGGGAAGCCATAGTTGGGGCACTAACAGAGGCTCTAGGGAGATAGCCGCGATCGCGCCTTGGGGAGTGCCGTTTGCGGTAGCGTCTGCGAAGGAGAAGGCGATACTCGCAGAGGGAGCTGCCCAAAGAGCGATTGCCCAAGGGGCAGTGGCAAAGCCAATCGCGATTAATAGCAACCCCCATTCCAAGTAAAGCAAAAAGCGGACAGGATGGGATTGAGTGTTCAGCCAGTTATTCATAGCAGCAGCATAAAGAAAGTAATCTGCAACAACAATGCACAATGTTTCGGTCAGACTCGCAATTCTTTCGGTTCTACTTGGTATAGATAAAAGCGTGGGTACGCGTAAAAGCCGCTTGAGCGGCTTCTGTTAGAGTGGCGAGGATGAAACGATCGCTGTTTACTCCCACAACAATACTGAAGGAAGCGATTCCGGATATGCTAACCTCAGGAGTTCATAACCGATTCCAGAGGTGCCTTGAAAGAAACCAGGGTTGTAAATATCTCCGGAAAGTTCGGAAAACAGATAAAAACTACCAACTTGTTTTGCCCTTGCGACAACCTGTGCTGCCTGTTTTTGGACAGTATTCAACAGATCCGGACGCTCAAGCTTGCTGGCTCCTACTAATAGCACCTCCATTCTGCCAAAGTTACCGCAACACAGATGGTCGATGTTGTGTAAACCAAATTGCTGAGTCGTGTTGATGGCGACTGCAATTTCTTGGCGAATTTCTGCTGTATCAAGTATGGGCAGAGTTCCCAAACGGGCTAAACCAATGCCAGGAGCACCATGACACCAACTCGTCATAAACGATAGTTTACTCTTATTGAGAGAAAAATTTCGCACATCTGGCCAGTTGCCATCATCGGGTGAGAAGACGCTGCGTTCATAGGCGATCGCTTCTTCTGCTGCTTCTAGAAAAACGGGGTCTTGCGTAGTTTTGTACAATCGCAGTAAGGCGTAGGCAATGCCCGCTGCACCATGAGAAATTCCCGTTGCTAACTTGTCTTCCAAAGTTGCCCAAGCTCGCAATCCAGTCTCGCTCTTGGTGCGGTTATTTAGCAGGTGATAACCTAAGGCTTGGGCTTGATCGAGAATGGCTGGATTTGGCTTTGCTTGGTATAAAGTTAGTAAACCTAGTATTGCCCCTGCTGCGCCTGCTATCGTGTCAAATTGGCGATCGCTCGTAATACTTTCTTGGCTGATTAGCGAGGCTGCAAGGCTAGCTGTATCAAGAAGCTCTGGTTCATCCAGAAACCGGCTGACCTGTACCAAGGTATAAACGATAGACCCTAATCCAGTAGCTCCACCAATACCTAGTTCCTTGGTAAGTCTTGGTTGCTCATTCGGTTCTGTGTGCTGTAAGGTTTTTTTCAGGTCTTGCAAGGCGCTCAATGCTAAACCTCGAAATCCCGGGTCACCAGTAACTTTTGCCAACGCCGCTAAAAACAGAGCAACTCCGCAAACACCGTCATATAAGCCATAGCCCAAAGGCTGAAGTTGCATCCGCTCTGCCTTAGGGAGGTATCCCATACCAATCCAGGTGACACTCCCGTCCGTGGCGCGAATTGCTTTTTGTTGCAGTTCTTTAGCAATCTTTACTGCCTCTTCTACCAGTTGTGCTTGTGTTAAGGGAGTTATTGCATTGAGATCCAAACCAACACTACCACGCTGAGTGGGTGTAATATTAGTCATGCCACGAGCAACCCGTGAGTAAAAAGAACCCCGAATAATTCCAATCTGTTGAGCTAAATCTGCATCATTAAGCTGCTGTAGACGAGAAATCATGCGGTCATAGCTAGGTTCTTTAAAATATCTTTCAATAACTATGTCAGAGTTGAGTGTCAGAGCATCACTGCTTGAGTCAGCAAAGAAATAAGGAATATCCATTTGTTCCATGGCTTGTTGTTCTACTGCTAGCAGTGACCAGATCCTAGGTTTTTCTTCTGCTGCTAAAAATGCCCGACTCAGCACATCCAGTTCAATACTGCGGTCTACACCATGCTGCAAAAATTGTGGATAGAGGGTTTTCTCCAAAAAATGACCGTAGACGTGAGTATTACGAAACAAAAACCTTACTCTCTGATGAGCCAGAGCAGCTAAAGGGCTATCAGTTCCTAAAAGAGCTTCTCGTCGTTCTGACAGAAACTGATACATCTTTTGGAAACCATCTACAATTTGATTAACGTAGTCACTAGGTAAGAGGGCGATGCCATTGAGCGAAGGTACATTGTTTGCAGCTGACATAATACCAGGCTCATACTCCAATGCCATGTTATCAGTATTGATGTTCTGCCACTTTTGTATGCGAACAGGAATTTCCTGCTCACCAAATCCTCCCAAACCACTAATATCGTGAGCTTTGCCTCCATCTGCCCCAAATTCCCATCTTGGGAGTAGTCCAGTCCGCAGCACAGAATCTTCAAACAACTGCTCATTGGCCAGAGATTGTGCCCCTACTTCTTCTGTAGGATTAACCTCGCGAGCATAGGGATGCAGAAGGGTTTCCAAATCTACCAGCACTGGATGTTCTCCACTAGCGATCAGATTTTCCTGATGACAGTCATTCCCTTGAAGCAAGTAAACTAAACACAGAAGCATTCCGACACGCTGATAGTATCGCTGTGCTGCTAGCTCATCTTCAATCGGCAAATGCTCTACATACTCCATCCAGCCATGTGTCTTGCAGTCGATAACTTTGAGTGTCTTGAACGGTAGCAAAGCTTCCTGCTGATTACACCAAGCGAGTAACTGAAAATACGTAGCTTCTAAAGTTAAGCCTCTAGGTTTGTATATTACCTTCAATTCAGACTCAAAAGTCACAGCCATCACGGAACGCCCTCGGTTGTGAGGATCGGAAAGATTTCCTTGGATTTCAACAACCTGACCAGTCTTTTCTTGGAACGTTTGCTGGATGGTTGGTAAATCTGATGCTAATCGCTGAATAAATTCTGCTTTTTCTTCTACCCAGAAATCTATTGTCGTCGCTACTAGCCGTGCTAACACACTGTACTTTTGAAAGAAAGATAACAGTCCTTCTGCTTTTAAATCTTCAATAAAAGTTTGGTACTGCACATTAGAATGTTCACTTTGCTGTTGAGTTAAGGAAATGTCAGCAGATTGCTTCTGTGCTTTAAATTTTGAAAACTCAAGGTCTAAAGCCCGGACACCAAGAGATGCTAACTTCGATAGCAGCTGACGTTCCAAGCTGATGTGGACTGCTTCGGACAGCAATTGCCAACTAGCACCGACCTGTGCAATTAGTTTTTCCCGCGCTATATAAACAAAGGGCAGATAAACTTGTTCAAAGGGAATTGGGTTTTCGGTTTCCAGACAGCGACTGGTACTTGTATAAGCTGCGTCCCAATCAGTTTGCAACGCTTCGTGCAAAGTTTCCGTCCAAACGGGGAGTTGTTCCCCATCGACAAGATGGACAGCACCGAGAACCTTAACAATAGTGCCAGAATCCAGATCATCCCAGACAAGGCGTTTGGCTAACTTTTCTGGGTTGCTTTGTGCGACTATCTGGCACCATGCTTTCAAGCGAGACATAGCTAACTTGTTGTTGTCCTCAGCTTCATCTGGAACAAAGCAATTACCCAATCTCTCAACGAGTGTACTGGCTTGTTCGGCTATTTTGAGTAAAGCTTGCTGTGAAACATCCATGCTATTTGTATCCTTTTTTTTATTGAGTTCAGAATATTTGTTCTACTAGTTTCAAATTGAAATTTTAGATAATATCAACTATCCGGCACAATTCAATTTATTTATTTTTGACTTCAAAATCTTTAGATGATTTTTCTTGAGCGACTCATAATTCTTTAGTCTGTCTCCTAAAAAAAACAAATTGACGCTCTATTTGGAGCTAGCTATTGTAGTAAGTGTCAAGAGAAAAATGACATCAAATATTAATCAATAGGAGACAAAATCATGCAAGACGAACTGAAGAATGTTATCTCTCAAGCTATGAACTCTAACTCTGAGTTTGAGCAAGAGTCAACCACACAATTTGAAGAATTATCTGAGGAAGATTTGGAGGTAGTGGCAGGTGGTATTTGTCTTGGTTGGAGTTTGATAAAACAGTGTAAGTATTGGAGTATTATAAGAAATGGCAACGATAAAGTGTAAGCATAAGCTTAGAACACTTTAAGGAAAATGTTCCTTTGCAGGCTAAGACCTAACCATGCCTTGCTCAATGCACTGAACCCGTAAAAGAATTCAGGTCCTAAGTTGTGTGACTTAAATGTGCTTTAGTTTATCCCTAAAACCAATAGTTAGTGTAGGCATTTACGCAGGATGGTAACCATCAAAATTCAAAATGTTCTCACACAGTGAGCTTTAACAGAGGATTCTGTAAAGCTCATTTTTTTATTTTATTAACACCTTTATCATCAGTTCATGACTTCAAAATATTTTGTTTTTACCTAAAAAAATCAAATTGACGCTGTATTTGGAGCTAGCTATTGTAGTAAGTGTCAAGAGTAAAATGACATCAAATATTAATCAATCGGAGACAAAACCATGCAAGACGAACTCAAGAATGTTATCTCTCAAGCTATGAGCTCTAACTCTCAGTTAGAGCAAGAGTCAATCTCGCAATTTGAAGAATTATCTGATGAAGACTTAGAGGTAGTAGCAGGTGGGCGGTGCGTGAACTGCACTTATAGAATACAGTGTAAGTATTGGAGTATTATAAGAAATGGCAACGATAAAGTGTAAGCATAAGCTTAGAACACTTTTAGGAAGACTATTCCTTTGCACTCTAAGACCTAGCGGTGCCTTGCTCAATGCACTAAACCCGTAAAAGAATTCAGGTCCTAAGTTGTGTGACTTGAATGTACGTTAGTTTATCCCTACAACCAATAGTTAGTGTAGGCATTTACGCAGGATGGTAACCATCAAAATTCAAAATGTTCTCACACAGTGAGCTTTAACAGAGGATTCTGTAAAGCTCACTTTTTTATTTTCTTAATACCTTTATCATCAATTAATGACTTCAAAATATTTTGATACTCTACCTAAATAATTTAAATTGACGCTCTATTTAGAACTAGTTATTGTAGTAAGTGTCAAGAGTTGATTGACATTGAAGTTGATAAAACATGAGATATATAAATGCAAGACGAACTCAAGAATGTTATCTCTCAAGCGATGAACAATAGCTCTGAATCTGAACAAGAACACATCGCAGCAAGTGCTGAGGAATTATCAGATAAAGCTTTAGATGCAGTCGCTGGTGGTTGTTGTTTTGTTAGCACGATTATCAAACCTTGCATTGCTTGGAGTGTTATTCGTAACGCCAACAACAAGGTCTAAGTTAAAGCTTAATACATGAGTCACAACTTGAAGAAATCAATCACAACTTATTCACACATAGGAGACAAGAAAATGCAAGACGAACTCAAGAATGTTATCTCTCAAGCGATGAACAATAGCTCTGAATCTGAACAAGAATACATTGCAGCAAGTGCTGAGGAATTATCAGATGAAGCTTTAGATGCAGTTGCTGGTGGTGTTTGTGTCGGTTGGTCTTTCGTCAAAGCTTGTGTTGCTTGGAGTTTTTTCCGCAACGCTAATAACAAGGTCTAAGCTAATTCGTCAAAAATTGAAGAAATCAATCACAACTTATGGGATCATCCCAATTTTGCAAAAACATGTTTGTCATTGCGAACGAAGCGACAGCGTAGTGAAGCAATCGCAAGATCTGGGATTGCTTCGCTCCACTACGTTGCGCTCGCAATGACAGTTCATAGTCTGGGTTTGATAGAACTTACACATTTGGGATGCTCCCCAACTTATTCACACATAGGAGACAAAAAAATGCAAGATGAACTCAAGAATGTTATCTCTCAAGCGATGAACAATAGTTCTGAATCTGAACAGGAACACATCGCAGCAAGTTCGGAAGAATTATCAGATGAAGCCTTAGATGCAGTCGCTGGTGGTGTTTGTGTCGGTTGGTCTTTCGTCAAAGCTTGTGTTGGTTGGAGTTTTTTCCGCAACGCTAACAACAAGGTTTAAGCCAATTAGTCAGAAATTGAAGATACAAAATCGCAACTTAATTCACACATAGAAGACAAGAAAATGCAAGACGAACTCAAGAATGTTATCTCTCAAGCGATGAACAATAGCTCTGAGTTTCAGCCAGAACACATCGCAGTAGGTTCTGAAGAATTATCTGAGGAAGATTTGGAGGCAGTGGCTGGTGGTATATGCATATACTTCACTATCCCCATAGTATGCCTTCGTAACACTAAGTTTCGTAACGCTAATAAGTTAGCGTAAACTACAGCTTAACAATTCAATAACTACTTGAAAACTCCAAAATGATAAAACCCAGTGAACTTTGACAGCTAATTGTGCTAGATTCACTGGGTTTTATAAAAAATTACGTCTAATACTTTCAGTTTATTACTGCTAATTTTTTTTAATTTATACCTAAACAATTCAAATTATTAGTGTAAGCTTATGCTTATCAACATATATGGCTAAGAATGACAGCAATAAGTAAAAAATATAACCTGCTTTCACCCAAACTGTCTGAGGAAAGTTTTTAAACTCTATGAAAAATTTGAAACTCCTCCAAGGAATCGTTACCTCAGGGGTGATTGTGACAACTGCCGCAATGGGCAGCTTTGTTACCACGGTTCAGGCAGCTACCTTCACTCTGCCAATTGAAGCAGCAGCCAAAGCTACTGGAGTTGATGTATTACGAGACCGTTACGGTCTCGACGGCAGCGGAATTACCATTGGTGTAATATCTGATAGCTTTGCTACAGCAAAAACCTTCGACGCCTCTGGTAATTTGGATACCTATGCTACCAACATAGCCAATGGCTACTTACCTTCTGGTGTGAATGTACTAAAGGACTACACTGAACCTGATGCTCAGGATGAGGGTCGCGCCATATCGCAACTCATTCATGCTGTGGCTCCTGGAGCCAACCTGGCGTTTTACACAGGTACTGGTGGGGCAGATTCCATTAGTCAAGCCATTCAAGCTCTGGCCTCTGCTGGAGCAGACATCATCGTGGATGATATCGGTTTACTCCCCCAAAATACCCCTGATACATCCTCAAACCTGCTAGATCTAGAACCTCCAAATGGTTTTATCAACCAGGCAATTAACGCGAACTTTAATCAGGGGATTTCTTACTTCACTGGCGCTGGTAATGATTTTCCCAATACCCCAATATACGGGCACTCAAATAACCCAAATGCGCTGAGCGTTGGAGCAGTGTACTACGGGAACACCCCATCCTACTCAAACCGAGCGTTCGGTGTTGTTGTAAACCAGGGAGAACTGGAACCTTTCTCCTCTGAGGGCAATCCAGGTTCCCTAAAGCCTGATGTTGTGGCTCCAGACGGGCTACCAATTTCTTTCAATTTGGGTGGAGGCGCTCGTCCTTATGATGACCCCCGCTTCTTCAGCTTCTTCGGCACTTCGATATCGGCTCCGTTCACAGCCGCAGTAGCAGCGCTGCTACAACAGGCAAACCCAAACGCAACGCCTACAGAAATCTACAATGCTCTAAGAAATACAGCTTATAACCCTTCGCCGGGCTTCGACTCCAGACGTGGCTTTGGTTTGATTAGGGGAGATCAAGCTATCCTCGCACTAGGTGTGCAACCCAAACCGACAACTATCCCCGAACCTTCTGCTGCCCCAGCTTTGCTGTGTGTTAGTGTTCTGATTGCTGGTTTACTCCTGAAACGGAATCCGCAAAAGTCCAAAGCCCTCACCTTAGTTCATTCAGGACTCATGACTCAGGACTAGAACGGTGTTGGTTTCGCCAGACTTGAGGAGTCGTTCCAAAGCTGATGCGAAACTGACGAAACAAACAGCCTGTATATTGATACCCCACTGCCTCAGCAATCTGCTCTACTGACTGGTTAGTTTCCACAAGCAACGAGCATGCCTTTGCCATGCGGCGCTGGGCAATCCATTGATGCACCGTTTTTCCCGTCTGACGTCGTACGAGATCTGTTAAGTAAGCTGGGGCGTAACCAACTGCTTGGGCTACGTCACTCAAGTTAATTGACTGCTCATAATTGGCTTCGATAAAGTCGAAAACTTCTTTGAGTTGACGGCAAACAGGAAAGATTGACTGAGGGTCTGCTGTTGGAGTAGTGTCAGCAGCAGGTGGTGTTGTGACTTGTTGTGACTCGTCAGCAGGAGGAAGTGCTGTGACTTGTTGTGACTGGGCTGCATACCACTGTTTGATGGCTGCTTGTTTTTCTAGTCGGGTGGCGATCGCTCCCAATAATTCTTCTGCCGTAGTAGGCTTGGTAAGATAGTCATTGGCTCCGAGCTTCATGCCAGTACGAACTTCAGCCGTGGTACTCTTGGCAGTAAGAAAAATGAAGGGAATCATCGCTGTTACCCGGTTTTGGCGTAACGAGCTAAGAACACCGTAACCATCTAGTTCCGACATCACAATATCGCAAAGTATCAACTCAGACAAGTGTTCTTGTGGCTTCTTGACGCCGACAAAGTAGCCAGCCTGATCGCCAACGAAAGTTTTAAGTATCAGTACTTGGGTGCAGCATAGGGGAGTAACCTGTGAGCACAATGCGTTTGGATTTCGGTCAAACTCGCAATTTTTTCAGTTTTGCTTAGTATACAAAAATGTACGTACGCGTAGAAGCCGCCCAAGCGGCTTGTCTTAGAGTGGCGAGGATGAAACGATCGCTGTTTACTCCCACAACAACACTGAAGGAAGCGATTCCCCATATGCTAACCTCAGGAGTTCATAACCTATTCCAGAGGTGCCTTGAAAAAAACCAGGATTGTAAATATCTCCGGAAAGTTCGGAAAACACATAAAAAGCACCAACTTGTTTTGCCCTTGCTACAACCCGTGCTGCCTGTTTTTGCACAGTATTCCACACCGGACACCACAGCGTTATTTGCATCCTTTTTTTTATGCAGTTCAAAATCTTTTTCTTACTAATATAGCAATCCTATTTCATTTGTAAAAATTGACCTTATTCAGATCCCCGACTTTGCAAAAGTTCTCGCGGATATTATTTTTTCACAAATCATTTATGATTGCTATACTCAAATTTGAATTTTAGATAATATAACCTCTTTACCACAATTCAATTTCTTTATTTTTGAATTTAAAATGTTTAGGTTATTTTTTTAGATAACTCATATATTTTTTATAAACCTTTCTAAATAAATTAAATTGACGCTCTATTTGTAGCTAGCTATTCTAGTAAGTATCAAGAGTAAATTTACATCATAAATTAGAAAACAGGAGACAAAACAATGCAAGACGATCTGAAAAAAGTTATCTCTCAAGTTATGAACACTAACTCTGAGTTTAAGCAACAATCAATTGCACAATTTGATGGAGAATTATCTGATGAAGATCTCGATACAGTAGCAGGTGGTCACGGTCGCCACCACGGTCACCACCACGGTCACCACCACGGTCACCACCACGGTCACTGGAAACACTAAGAGTTAGTTTAAGAGTAAGTTCAGCAGGTTGGTAATCACCAGTATCTAACCTGTTCTAACCCAGTGAACCATAATAAAAAACTTTTCTTGGTTCACTGGATCTACATTCTTGATTTAAGTTTAAGTTTGTCAGGAATTAACTTCTGTTATCAGAAGTAATTACCGCCCTTAAATCCTAAAATTCGAGGCCGTCTGGATGCGGATTTTGAGAACTAATAACCTAATGTCAATGTTGCAAGACCCTCATTAAGACTAGGTTTGGTCAATTTCACTCATATCAAATAAAACCGTAATAAACTAGCAAATCTGGAAACTTTACTATGTTAGAGCAAAATACCAACAAATCCTGGAGCCAATTTGAAGCTGAACAGATGAAGGCTGTATCTGATATCTTGCACCTATCCGTAGAAACCACGATTAAGCAAAAAACGCATAAATAAAGTTACATTTTCTTATGGGCTTTTTATCGAAAATAAAGCACTTTGCACTTAGTACTTAGTGCTTAAATAAAATTCAATTTTTCAGGTGCAAGATGTGAGCCTCTCACTAGCCGCGAAAATCGCCGCTAGCAACAAATGAAAGAAGCACCTGCATTCTTCATTTTCTGAAAGCCTTGCTATATAAGCGTTATAAAATGTGCATCTTAAGAGTTATCTCAGTTCAATGCAGTACTTGATTGAATGCGCTGCGCGTTACGCCAGACTTGAGGAGTCGTTCCAAAGCTGATGCGAAACTGGCGAAAGAAACACCCTACATATTGATAGCCCACTGCTTCAGCAATCTGCTCCACTGATTGGTTAGTTTCCAGAAGCAACGAGCATGCCTTTGCCATCCGGTACTCCACAATCCATTGATGCACCGTCTTTCCCGTCTGGCGTCGCATTAGATCCGTTAAATAAGCTGGGGCGTAACCAACTACCCGGGCTACGTCACTTAAGTTTATTGAGGAGTGATAATTGGCTTCGATAAAGTCGAAAACTTCCTGCAACTGAGGGCTAGCAGGAGAGGATGACTGGGGCTGTGCCGATACAGAAGCAGAAGCAGGAGGAGGTGCTATGACTTGTTGTGGTTGAGCAGCGTACCATTCCTTGATGGCTGCTTGTTTTTCCAGTCGGGTGGCGATCGCTCCCAATAATTCCTCTGCCGTAGTAGGCTTGGTAAGATAGTCATCGGCTCCCAGCTTCATGCCAGTACGAACTTCACCCGTGGTACTCTTGGCAGTAAGAAAAATGAAGGGAATCATCGCTGTTGCCCGGTTTTGGCGTAACGAGCTAAGAACACCGTAACCATCTAGTTCCGGCATCACAATATCGCAAAGTATCAAGTCAGGCGCGTGTTCTTGTGCTTTTTCGACGCCGACAAGACCGTTTTCTGCACTAATGACATCGAACCCTTCCGCCTCCAAGCATTCTAGAAAGATATTTCGGTTTTCTGCCTCATTTTCAATCACTAAAACTTTTGTCATGGTTTCCCTCAATCTTTAGTTATTGTTACTCATTGACATAATGGCAATGTGATTGTACAAGTGGTACCAACGCCTACTTCACTCTCCACGAAAATTTGACCACCATGTATATCCACAAGCTTTTTGACAATTGCTAGCCCCAGTCCACTACCTGGTCTATCGCCAACATTCCCACCTCGATGAAATGCTTCAAATAGGAGTTGTTGGTCTGCTTTTGGAATACCAATTCCTTTATCTTTTATCTGGAAAATAACTTTTTCATCTTGGCAGGAAAGTACCAAATCAACCGTACTGCCCTTTGGAGAATACTTGAGCGCATTCGAGAGTAAATTCGTGAGAATTGGCTGCAGCAATTTTTTATCCATGCAAACTGCTTGACAATCACCTTGACTGACAAAGGTAACTGTATGTTGGCTGCTTTCGCTCAAATTCATTTGAGCTAAGATGTCATGGCAGAATTGGAGTAGATTAAGTGGTTTTGGCTCAAACTTTAGCTTTCCTGCTTGTGCTGTATCGATGATGAAAACTTCATCCATTAATTGACCGAGCTGTTCGACTGTTGTTTGAACCCGGTGGAGATACTGTAGTTTTTTCTCTTCACTCCAACTGTGATGATGACGTTTCAATAAGCTTGTGGAGAATGAAATCATGTTCAGCGAAGAGCGAAATTCATGACAAATCATCGAGACAAACCGCTCTTTGTGTTCACCTCGTTCTTCTTGTGCTAAACTCCGGTGAATCTCTTTTTCTACTTGCAAACGGTTGGTGATGTCCCGAAAACTCCATACTGTACCGATGATTTGCTCACCAAGCCGCAGAGGTTGACAGTATCGCTCGAAAATCCGACCATCTTTCAATTCCAAAGTATCGTAGCCCTCAAGATCCGCTTGGCTGTCGAGTTCCTGGATACGCCTGCAAAAGTTATCTGGATCTTTGAGTTGATTTTTATAAAAAGTCAGGTATTGATTATAGTTGCGTGACTTAACGATGAATTCTGGAATTTGCCACATTTGGACAAATTTCTGATTAAAACTAACAATATGTCCCTTGGAGTTGACTGCAACAACACCTTCTGCAGTGGATTCTAGAGTCGCCTGAAGTAAAGAAAGAGACTTTTCCAGTTCCGCCTCCGCTTGCAGACGCGCAACTTTCTCGCGGTATAGTTGCTCCGACGCGTTACGTAATTTAGCAACAAGGTTTTGCGTTCTAGAGTCTAGAGCTTCATTACTCCTGTGTGAGGGTAATAAAGACAGCTTGCGGTTGTTGGTATCGCGAAGAAACATACAACTATACTCCTTACTGTTGTATTTCACATAGATAACGGTAATTTTTACTGGAAAGCTCTGACTTTCCTCAATTTTAAGTGGTTTATGTACTAATATGTACATTAATGCTTCAGACCTTACGCAGCCTTGACGGCATTTCAGGGATTTCAGACGTTGCAAATCCCCCTAACCTCCCTCAAGAAGGCAGGCTTGGTGTAAGTCCTGTGTTTGATAGTTTTCTAGTGCTTTAATAAAAGTTGTAGTCATTCCTGTTAGGAATAACCAACAAAACTGTATGCTGCATCAACGACTTTTTGTATAAAAGCATTTTTATGAAATTGAAGAACTTGGTTTTTATAGAAAGAACTTCTCAACCAGTTCATGAATCTCATTATAAAGTTTCAAGCAGGAAAAAATCTCTGAAAAACGTCTTGATTCTCAGCGCAACGAATAGATAAACTTCCATTGACTAAAGTTAACCAGATAAGTAAATATTCTTATAACTTTCGTCATGGTTTATCCTGACTCTCATCCCAAATTATAGAAGTCGCATAAATTGCAAGTTGTGCTCGGTTCTTCAAATTCAAGCGGTTAAATAGATTGGTAACGTAAGACTTCACCGTGCCTTCCGAAATAAAAAGCCGCTGAGCAATCTCGCGATTGGTAGCACCTGTGCCAATTAAGCGCAACACATCTCGCTCCCTAGCAGGTAACTCAGTCAGAACAGTTGGGGTAGATTCGCGATGCTTGGAGGCTGAACTGGAAGATTGAGTTATCAACTTTTCCATTAGTCCGGGGGCTAGCTGCGTATAACCACGATGGACAAACCGAATTGACTCTGCCAATTCTTCAGATGGCATATCTTTGAGCAAATAGCCCTTGGCACCAGCCTGTATCGACTCAGCAATGTATTCATCATCATCAAAGGTACTCAGAACAATGACTTTAACTTTTGGAAACCGCTGAGTGATAACCCGCGTAGCATGCTTGCCATCCATGACTGGCATCCGCATATCCATCAGTACCACATCTGGTTGCAGTGCCTCTACTTGCTGGATCGCAGCTTCTCCATTGTCAGCCGTACCTACAACTTGCAAATCTGGCTCTAAGCTCAACATGACTTTGATACCGTTGCGGATAAGACTTTGGTCATCTACTAATAACAAACGAATCATAAAAATGCACCTTCTTTGTAGGCAATAGCTCAAGGGATATCTTGTAAAAAGCGGACGGGATAGGGTTGGGTGTTCAACCAACTTATAGCAGTGAGCGACTACCGTAGTAAGCTTTATCTCTATTAATACTCTCAGTTGAGCTTCTGCACTACGAACAACCGCAATTTTCAGACCACAGGTATACCAATTCTCTTCATCCAATCAGTAGGAGTAATATGATGTTCGCAAAATTACCCATAATAAAACTTGTTTGTAGTAAGGACTTTAGTCCTTGCTTTGGTGGAAGAGGACTCTTGTCTTCACTACGAATGGACGCACGGTTATTTAACCGGACATAATATAAGTAGGTATGCAAATTAAATGGCACACAGAATCCTCTCAAAGGCTTATTCAGCAAGGCAAGAGTGTGAAATTAATTTTGCCTAGGTACTTATGATCAGGACAAACTTTTGTTTCGGCTCCATAAATACATTCGCTGTTGAAATTCAACAGCTATCTGAGCATCGGGAATTTTTTTTGCTATCTTTTCTACCAGTTCTAGTTCGCAAATCCCAGGTGAAGACTTGAGCGTTTCCTTAATCAGGAACGAGGCGAACGGTCCGACCAAATCTGTTAGTTGTTGCTTACATTGGCGCAGAAAACTCTCATCAATAATTTGGTAGCTCGATTCCGAGAGATGTCCCCCAGTGGTTTCCACTTGGCTGACGGTTGAGTTAAACACAAGCGTTACCCGCTCCTCAAACTCAGTTTGTTGAGCTGGAGGGATGTGAGACAACAGCCGCGCAACGAGTTCTTTGCAGTTAAGCACCTGTTGCGTCACTTGTTGAAGTAGAGATGAGGCGAGCGGACCAATATAGTCCGCCAAAATTTGTTCCAACCATGACGATTGCTCGTAACAAAGAACCAAGCCTCCTGTTGATTGTGTGGCGGTCAAAGCCAAAATATCAGCAGCAATATTGTCTAGTGACTGCTTTTGCTGAAACGGCAGTTCAACCCTAAACTGACGGCTCTTTCTTGGTTCTGTTTCAACATGAAACTGACTGCTCAATGCTTGTCGAAATTCAGCAGCCACCTGAGGATCGGGAATTTTTGCTGCTATGTTTTCTACTAGTTCTTGTTGGGAAATTCCAGGCGAAGACTTGAGCGTTTCTTTCATCAGGAACGGAGCGAACGGTCCCACCAAATCCATCAGTTGTTGCTCGCATTGGCGCAGAAAGCTCTCATCAATAATTTGATAGCTTGAGTTCGATAAATAATGTTCCCTATTGGTTTCCAGTTGGCTGGGAGGAGGGTTTAACTGTGAGGATTGTTCGTTGTTACGACGAACTAAGGCTGCTGTTGGTGGTGCAGCGGTCAAGACAGAGACATTATTATTATTATTATGGGCAACGTTATTATGGGCAATGTTATTATGAGCAACGTTATTATAAGCAACGTTATTATAAGCAACGTTGATTGGCGATTTCTCTAGTGTCGCTTCTTGCTGGATTGGCAGTTCAACCTTAACCTGACAGCCCTTTCCTGGCTCTGTTTCGATGTGGAACTGACCGCTTAATGCTGCCACCCGTTCTGCCATCCCTTTAAGTCCGAATCCTTTTGGCAAGACATTCCGTCTAAACCCCTTGCCATTGTCTGCGACTATAAGTTGCACCGCGCCCGGAATGGTTTTGATCTGAATTTTCACTGCTGTTGCTGCTGCGTGCTTGCAGATGTTGTTCAGAGCTTCTTGCACAATTCGGTAGACCGTGGTAGTAACCTCTTGAGGCAGAGCAGTAGACAGGTTTATGCAGGTCGAGATTGATAAGCCAGTGACTTGCTGAAAATCTTTTACTAGAGATTCTATCAATTGTTCTAGAGGCTTGTCGGCATTCTCCGTTGCTCGTAACAAACAAACAGACTGCCGTACTTCCTTGATAGCATTGGCACCAAGCCGTTGAGCCTGCGTCAGAAACGATTTAGCTGCTTCAGGATCGAGCTTCCAAAGCTTGAGAGCAGTTTGCAACTGAATATTGAGCGCCGTTAGCGTTTGTCCCAGTGAATCATGCAAATCGCGAGCGATACGTTGGCGCTCTTTAGCTCTAGCGATGTCCTCAATTTGAACTGCACACTGGTGTAGTTGCTCATAGACTGATGAGAGTTCTTCCCAACCCATGCGATCGCCCCCTCGCAATCGAAACTGCGGTACCTACAATCATGCCACGCTGCAACTAGTAGTTTGTCAATTTTAGTTTGAGGAGTTTATATTTTCTAAAGTTCCTTTGCAAAAGGCAAAAAAGAAATCTAGCCATCCCTTAGAACTTCCTTGACAGTGTACTAGCCTCAAACTTTTTATAGTGTATAAGTTGTACTTCCCTTCAACTACTGCCTATTCCGCAAAAATATCTGCCTAATATAGATGCTTGTAAAACAACTTCAGAAAGTCAAAAGTCAAACAAAAGAAATATTTTGTAACTTTTGACTTTTTACTTTTAATTTAAATTGCTACTTACTACTGAAGTTCACAAATTTAGTGAAGATATGTAAAGATAACTAAGAATAATCTTGAACTCAAATTGGGCACAAAGCTGATAAGTCACCCACTGCGGTAGTCTAGATAAAGTGAATTTATCTCTTGGCTTGACATATTTCTTTATGACATCAGTTATTTCCAGTCCTGCTCGCACAATTCGCATTGGTTCTCGCAAAAGCCAACTGGCTCTGGTTCAAACTTACTGGGTACAAGAACAACTCCAGAAAAGCTTTCCAGAGATGTCTTTTGAAGTCCACACCATGTCTACCCACGGCGACAAAATCCTGGATGTTGCCTTAGCCAAGATTGGCGATAAGGGATTATTCACTAAAGAACTCGAAGTGGGAATGCTTAATCAGGAGATTGATTTTGCCGTTCACTCCCTCAAGGATTTGCCGACTCGCTTACCAGAGGGGTTAGTACTCGCAGCGATTACAGAACGGGAAAACCCAGCAGATGCGTTAGTGTTGCATGAAAAACACAAAGGTAAACAAATTGATACACTTCCAGAAGGCGCTGTCATCGGTACATCTTCCCTACGACGCTTAGCACAGTTGCGGCATCATTTCCCACACCTACAGTTTAAAGATGTGCGGGGAAATTTGAACACGCGCATGGCAAAGTTGGATGCAGGTGAGTACGATGCGCTGATTTTGGCTGTTGCTGGTTTGCAGCGATTGGGAATGGGCGATCGCGTCCACCAAATCTTACCAAAAGAAATTTCCCTCCATGCTGTTGGACAAGGAGCTTTGGGGATTGAATGCCGTGCTGATGATGCCGAACTGCTATCACTCCTTAAAGCGATTGAACATCCCGAAACACGCGATCGCTGTCTTGCTGAGCGCTCCTTTTTACGTGAGCTAGAGGGAGGTTGTCAAGTACCCATTGGTGTAAATACTGAAATAAATGGTGATAATTTAACTTTAACGGGCATAGTTGCAAGCGTGGATGGTCAAAAGCTTGCCAAAGACACAGTCACTGGTGCGGCTCAAGATGCTGAACAGCTAGGCAAAGAACTAGCACAAATCTTGCGGAAACAAGGAGCGCAGGAAATTTTGGATGAAATCTTCACCCAGATTCAACGGGGTTCCTGAGCTGTTCTGCAAACAGATGTGATTAGATAAGAATGAGATCTCTTGCAATCATTCGGTTTCTTTTAAATGAAACCACAGATAAACACAGATAAACACAGATGCTTTATCTGTGTTTATCTGTGGTTTTAAATGTTACAAAGACTTGGATTATTGCAAGCCGTCTACTGATTTCTGTGGCACAGAATGTGAAAAGATGCAATTCGCGTCTTTTCTGTTAGTAGACTTCTAACCTAGGCAGAATCGAGGGACACACAGACTATCATGCGGATTTTATTTGTTGCAGCAGAAGCAGCTCCCGTTGCGAAAGTTGGTGGAATGGGTGATGTTGTCGGAGCACTACCCAAAATCTTGAGAAACATGGGGCATGATGTGCGGATATTCTTGCCTTACTACGGCTTCCTACCAGACAAAATGGAAATTCCCAAAGAACCAGTATGGAGGGGATATGCCATGTTCCAAGACTTTGCAGTTTACGAAGCCGTTCTGCCTGGTACTGATGTTCCCTTGTATTTATTTGGACATCCAGCTTTTTTGCCCCGTCGCATTTACTCTGGAGAAGATGAAGAGTGGCGGTTTACATTATTCGCCAACGGAGCAGCTGAGTTTTGCTGGAATTATTGGAAGCCGGAAATTGTCCACTGTCACGATTGGCACACAGGAATGATTCCCGTGTGGATGCATCAATCTCCTGATATCAGCAGTGTTTTTACGATACACAACCTGGCATATCAAGGACCGTGGCGCTGGTACTTAGAGAAAATTACTTGGTGTCCTTGGTATATGCAAGGACACAATACGATGGCAGCTGCGGTGCAGTTTGCAGACAAGGTGAATACAGTTTCCCCAACTTATGCCGAGCAAATCAAGACAGCTGCTTATGGTGAAACTTTAGAAGGTTTATTGTCTTTCATCAGCGGCAAGTTGTCGGGTATTATCAATGGCATCGATACAGAAGTTTACGACCCAGCCACCGACAAATACATTACCCAAACCTTCACTGCTGATACTTTAGACAAACGCAAGGCGAACAAAATTGCTTTGCAAGAAGAACTGGGGTTAGAAGTAAACTCCAATGCCTTTTTTATTGGTATGGTGACGCGGTTGGTGGAACAAAAAGGCATTGATTTGGTGTTGAATATTCTGGATCGCTACCTGGCATATACAGATGCACAGTTTGTTTTGTTGGGGACAGGCGATCGCTACTACGAAAGCCAAATGTGGCAATTGGCATCGCGCTATCCTGGACGGATGGCAACTTACCTACTGTATAACGATGCTCTAGCTCGCCGCATCTACGCAGGTACCGATGCGTTCCTGATGCCTAGCCGTTTTGAACCTTGCGGTATCAGCCAAATGATGGCTTTGCGTTACGGTTCTGTACCAATTGTCCGCCGCACTGGGGGATTAGTTGACACCGTATCCCACCATGATCCAACAAACCATGCAGGTACTGGTTATTGCTTTGACCGTTATGAACCACTGGATTTGTTCACCTGTATGATCCGGGCTTGGGAAGGTTTCCGTTACAAGGATTACTGGCAGGCAGTACAGCAACGTGGTATGAGTCAAGACTTCAGTTGGTATCAATCTGCCAAGCAGTACGTCAAGCTGTATCGGTCAATTTATGGCTTACCTGAGGAAGAAGAGCAACCGCCACAGCAGGAAACGCAAGTAAGTGAGCCACTAGCAACTCACACTGCTGAGGAGATTGAACAATTACCAGCGTAAATAAGTTTGGCGTTGCTGAATCCAGGGATGATTCTTGTGGGGTAGGCATCCTGCCATTGGTGTCAACTTAAGCTAAAACCCTTCTAAAATTTCGTTTCCAGGTTCCACCTGGAAATGCCCTTGAAGCGGCTTTGCCGCTCTTAAGCAAGGCAGAGCCTCCCAATAGGCATCCCCAGCCAGAGGCTGGGAACGAGGCAATCTCTAAAAGCTTGTTCTATACTGCTTTTCACCTTAAGTTGACACGTATGGCATCCTGAGCGCCCAAAAAATTCAAGGCATGATTCTTGTGAGGTTTTAAATAACGTTGTGCGATCAGCGAAGCTGCGCCCTTTCCCCCTCACTGTTGCAAACAACTAGCAGGAGTAGAACCCAAATTATTGCCATTGGAAGTATGGGAAATGAGGGTAACTTGCCCCTTGCCGTCGAACACCCATCCCGTAGCAGGCACAATTTTCATAGCATCAGCTTTAGACGGTGGTTTTGCAGCAGGTTTCTCAGAAGCTTGCTGTTGTGTAGTAATAGTTGGTATGCGATTATCTGTCCAAATCACATCACTGCTGAGGAAATCGTAAGGGTTGGGGGGTAAACCGCCGCGTCCGGTGATAGTAAATTTGCTTTTTTCTGTGTCAGCATCTGTGCTAGCAATGCCAGCACAGCTAGTCTCTCCTATTAGCTCTGATGTATCTGCTAACACTATGGGCAGTTCCACCAATCCCAAACTCTGGTCTACATCTGGTCTATTAATTGTTATCTCGCCACTGATTCCACTTTGAGAAAAAGCAGTGATGTCATTGTTTGGCGTGAACTCAAAGCTAGGCTCGATTCCAAACAGACCAGATGTGTTAATCTCGATTTGACCACCTCCGCCACTGAATGCATTCGCGGTGATGTCACTGTTTTCATTAGGGACGGCAACAATGAATCCATTGGGAGCATTAATGGTGATGTTACCCCCGTTGCCTGCACCTTGAGCAACACCCGCAGTGGCAGAGATTGAACTATTGCGACGCAGCAGGAGTAGATCCGAGTTGAGGATAATGTTGCCGCCATCGACTGCGTTGGACTCAGCATTAATCGTGCCTTGGTTGTCGAGCGTCAGGCGAGGCGTATTCAGGATGATATTACCAGCCGGACCCGTTGCGCTAGAGCGAACCGAGAGACTGCTATTCGGTGAAATTTGAGCAATGCCGTTAGGAAACTGGTTTAAGCGACTGAAGTAAGTGGGATCATTACCCGCGATTGTAACTCCTTGATTGGCGTTGATGGTGACCGTACCAGCAGATCCACTGCTTTCGCTGGTTGTGAAGATTTGTCCACCATTAAGCAGTTGTAATGTGCCGAGGGTGAGGTTGATGTCGCCGCCACGCTGATCATTAAAGGTTCGAGCATCAATCACACCACCCTCACTGACCTTCAATGCTGGCGCAGTAATCGTGATATTGCCGCCTTTGCCAGTGCCAACAATCGTGGGTCCACTTCCAGGGATAGTGGGGTTGTCACCTGTGGTCGAGAAAATAGCGCTGGAGCGTCCATTGTCCCTTGCGCCTGCAACGATGATAGGCTGCGTCGCAACAATCAGCACATTACCTGCATCTCCCTTGCCAAGAGCGCTAGTATCAATTTGTCCCCCGTTCAGCAGGTCTAAAGACCCTGTGAAAATGCGGACATCTCCACCTTGCCCCACTCCTTCATTTTGCCCCATTCCTTCTGAGTTCACTCGGCTCAAGGCATCGCTATTGTCGAAAATGACGCGATCGCGAGCAGTAACGATCACATTTCCAGCATTTCCATTGCCTAAGGTGCTGGCACTTAATTGCGTACGGTTGAACGCTTCCAGAACACCAGTAGAGACTTGCACATTTCCTGCGTTTCCCTTTCCTCCGTCAGACACAATGCTAAAGACAACACTAGAATTGAGGGTGACGCGATCGCGGGCATCAATGTTCACGTTTCCAGCATTTCCATTGCCTAAGGTGGTGCTGATTAGTTGCGAGCCATTAAGAGCTTCCAGAACACCAGTGGAGACTTTGACATTTCCTGCGTTTCCCTTTCCTCCGTCAGACACAATGCTAAAGACAGAACTAGAATTGAGGGTGACGCGATCGCGGGCATCAATGTTCACATTTCCAGCATTTCCATTACCTAAGGTGGTGCTGATCAGTCGCGAGCGATTAAGCGCTTCCAGAACACCAGTGGAGACTTGCACATCTCCTGCGTTTCCCTGCCCTCCTAGAGTAACAAAGCTGCCTACACTGCCATCATCTAGGGTGAGGCGAGCGCGGACGTTGATATTAATATTTCCTGTATCTCCTTTGCCGAAGGTCCTGACTTCCATCCCACCATCAGTTAAGGACAAGGTGCCAGTTGTGACATTAATATTCCCCGCATTACCCACTGCTTGCGTTTGCACATCATTGAAGACATTGCTCCCAACAACTTTTGTTTCCCCTGTGGCATTGAGCGTAATATCTCCCGCTTGACTACCAACTGACCCCAAACCTCGCCTAATGCCAGCCCTCAGGACGCTTCCTCCCGAAATGTCTATATTTCGGGCATTGACTGCAATACTCCCGCCACCAGCAGCGTTTACACCTACAATAGCTTGATTTGTCAGAGATATATTTGCTCTCGTTGCCTTATCAGGAAAGCCCAAGCTCAAATTGTTGCCGTTTACTACAAGTCCCACAGTTCCAGGCGAAGCCAATCCTCCCAACTCAATTCGTCCTCCTAATGCTCCCAGCAAACCTGCCTCTATCGCAACATCACCGCCTACTAGCGCCAAGGTTTTTCCTGGTTCAACAATAAGACCATAAGTCGCATCCGGTGATGGAGATTGATATTGGATCTTTCCCGGATTTGCCCCAAATTGCAGACCCATTGGAACACTCACAGTCAGCAATGGTCTTGTTTGGGTACCGTCTGTCCTAAACTCTGTGCCATCAGCAAATTTCAGACTGCTCGCTGTACTTGCCAAAAACGAACCGCCAATATTCAACTGCGCATTCGGACCAAAGACAATGCCGTTCGGATTAATCAGAAACAGGTTAGCTGTACCTACGGTGCGAATCAACCCATCAATATTAGAGATAGACCCACCTGTTACACGACTAATGATGTTTTGAATGTCAACCGTATTGTTAAAGGAAGCTCTGTTACCAGTGGGAACAGAGAACTGCTGGAAACTGTGGAACAGATTACCACCTGCTTGGGTTCCGCCTGTGATGTTGAAGGTGTTCCCATTTATATTGACGATGGAATTATTTGGAAGAGTGCTATCTGGGGCGATTTGAGCCAGGGCACAATTTGCACTCCAAATATACGCGCCACCCATCGCGATACCTAAGATCCAGCCCCAACGAGTACTCATGGCAAACATTGCATTCCTCCCTAGAAGCAGTAGTTACCCCAGCCGTCTATGTGTCTATTTTTTCTTACGCAAGTTTTATATAACTTTTATACGTCTACTGTCAATGTTATTGCTGCATTAAAGATGCGATCGCACTCTGTGCCATCGCAATCACAAAAAATCCTTACAGCGCTTATTCTTATTATTCTTATGATTAGACCACAAATCGTAGGGTGGAGAGAAGTCCTGCAGGCGGGTTTCCCGCCGTAGGGAACTTCGGGGCATTGCCGATAAAAGCCCATGTGGTGCACATTTGAGATATTGCTGAGTAATGCCCACCTTAGCTGAAAACCGCTATAACTGAACGGTATTGAGTTAAAACCGTCGCTGCAAATAGATATTCCAGTCCGTGTTGTTTAACCAATGTGATCATCAACAGCGCCATTGCACCCGTAGCAGCTGAGATTAAAGCCGGTCGTCCACCCACAAAGGCTGTGATCACAGCGATAGAGAAAGAAGCGTACAGCCCAACTTTCGGATCGACACCTGCGATGATGGAAAAGGCGATCGCTTCCGGAATCAGCGCTAACGCGACTAACGTACCTGACAATATGTCTGCTTTGATATTGGAAAACCACTCTCGCTGCAAAACTTTTGTATTCAAATCATCCTCCCCTTCAGTTGAATCCAGAACACACGAAAGTACACGACAGAAAATCTATTTACGCGACCTTTTTAAAGCTTGGCTGTAGTTAGTGAAGTGACTTTCATAAATTTTCTCCAAAGTCGTCTCCAGTAAGTATCCCGCCATCCTGACCAAGCTGTTATGTCAAGATATTCAAAGAACAAATGTTTTTTAGGGTGTTTACATTCCTCTTTCAATCCTGCATACCAGGGTTTAGGAGAATTCGTATAGTGAATAATGCAAGGATTCTCAAGCAGTTCATTATAGACTTCTGGTGCCAAGGGACTATCTTGCGATGATTGATAGTCATATATTTTTGGCATTATATTCCATTTAGGGTGAAGTTCTCCCCATTTGCCTGCAAGCACTGCGTTGAGACCATCCTGATCGTTACGCACATATTCTCTATTTTGTTTGACATATTCAATGACTTTTTGACCTATATTCTCATCTCGCCATTTTTTCAAATTAATGACTAAAAGCCCAGAATTAAAGTATTTATAATCTGGAGAAATACCTATCTCCTTATAGTTTCTTAAACCCTCGGACATCCCTATATTTAACTCAACGTCATCCTGAACTGCTAATACATAATTCTCTTCAATGTCAATGTCCCATAACTCTGCCAAATCTCCCGTCACTACCATATCGGTATCTAGATAAATTGCCTTATCAAATTCTTTGGGCAAAAATTCAGTAATCAGAAGCCGATAATAGCAAGTAGGTGTCAGATGCCTAGTCAATACAAGATTTTCAAAGAGTGCGTTATCTGGTTTGACCCAGGTAACACTAATTTGTGCTGGATTCAGCGATTTTGTAATCTTACGTTTATTAAACTCGCTAATTCCTCCATCTAGAACGAATAAGGCTATTTTGCGATTATTTTTCACGTTTGCAACTGCTGAAGAAACTGTAACAGCAAGTGGCATTGCATAGTTATTATCAGCAGCACAGACAAGAACAATTGGTTGAATATCAGATTTAACAGACATAAGCTCCATCCTATTCATTCCTAAATCAATAATGGGACTTTAAAGCTTTATTCATAACACATTATTCGTTTTTCGGAAAAATAAAATTTCCTCTGGTGATGTCCGCCAAGTAATACGGAAGGATTAGCTTATAAAATGACTGAAACTATCCTTGAACCACCTAAGTACGTAAAATGCGTTGGGTAAAAATCACACTTGATTAATACCTTGACGACATCAATTTGATCGCAAGACAAATAATTTGTTATCAAACACATCACTTCAAAACTTTTGCAAAAGTTTTTTGAATCATCAAATCAGAAAATTGAGAGCGATCAAACCGTTCTAGTATTCGGGAACTTATCCAGGTTCCGACTAGAATGGCTCCGAAAAGAGAAACCCGCAAAACTTTAATTCCAATCGCTGAATTATCGAACAAAGGTGTTAAGGGAGCATCCATCTTTTGGGTGATAAAAACCAAGAGATAGTGAGTCAAAAAAATGTAATAAGACCAGACACCTAACTGACTCATTTTGGAAAAAAAGGCAGGCAACTTTTTCTGGAGAAATGAGCCAAGATTGAGAAACCACAGAATAATACCCACGGCAATCACAAAATCAGCAAAAACCCACCCCCAAAAGCCTTGATATATCAAGGCATTACCAGCGAGCCAGATAAGAAATCCCAGAACACCCATCCAAGGATTTAAGAGTACTTTATGAAAGATGGAAGAGTTCCGCACTAGACCAACAGCTGCTACCATACCAATCGCAAACTCACCAAGCCTTGATGGAAAAAAATCAAAAGCATATTCGTGCTGGAATCGGAAATCGGTTGGAAGTTTATCAAGCGGTACACCCAGCACTGGAAACAGCTTGGCATAATGTCTGTATCCAGTAGGAATACCATCCAACCAGTAAAGTGCGATCGCTCTATAGACAAACTCAAATACGATTGTCACCAAAAGGGCGAACAGCACAACTCTCACGGTTTTATGTTTAACGACCAGCTGATATAACCAGGGAAAGGCTAGGTAAAAACTGACAATGAAAGGGATAAACCACAATGACCCATTAGGCTCAACTTTAACAATGGGATTTAACAGGGTTAACTTAAGCAGTAGGGCATCGTTGACTAACACATCCAAGGGTAATGAAAGTGCATTCAGCAGATTGCGACCTTCAAACAGGTAAACACAAGCCAAAATCAGGTATCCCCACAGACAAACCATCCAATACGAAGGTAGAACTTTCCTGAACCGCTTCACATACCATTTCTTCCACGAGATGTCTGAATCTCTTTTGAGGCAGGAATAGGTAAGTCCAAATCCACTTAACACAATAAAGACATGAACCCCCTGCCAACCAAACCATTCTGGTCTCCAATGAATCAGAACTATCCAAACAATTGCCAAACCTTTACAAAAATCTAGCAAGCCGAGGACAGGCGCTGGTGCCTGGGAAGTATTTTTCTGCACCTCAGAATTGAGCACAATACAACCTCCTAATGGTATATACCTGTTGAGTAGTTTCCCTTCTTCTTTGTTCACCCAGCTCTCCCACCAACGGCTCAATGTGAACAAGTACCACATATAGAGCTGCAATTCCACGTAAGCCATCTAAGTAGCGAAGATGGGGTTTCTTATCATAAACTTTTGTTATTACTTTAGTCATTAGGTTCTTTCCTACTGTTTTTACTTAAGAATATTTGTGCTTTTTTTAGCAGTAGTATTGAATTCTAATTAATAATTAACCATCCTCTTTTATAAGACTTACTTAACATTTCCTGCCGATTCTAGTAAATAGATTCCATATGGGTTTATGGAATTCAGTAATAAGATTATGTAGACCTCACAAGTTCCTTTATGTTCCGGTTTCTGATCAGTCATGTAGGAACAGCCACAGCAACATAGCTCTTAATAAATTAGTCAATAAAAATTCATAAATACCTATTTATTCTGGAAATAAAAGTTGGTTATTCATCGCTAGATAGAGCAATACTTGTCTTAAAAAGTTACAAATTTTTTGCGCATTCTGCTCGTGCCAGCTAAATTTATAAATCTGTATTTTTTTCTAGCAGATTCATAACACAAATTCAGATGGCTCATGCATATTTTCTCAAATCAGGAAATATTTATAATTAGAGAAAATATTCAACGCAGATGTTATTTCATTGCTATTTTTAGCTGTATAAGAGATGTCTTGTTCGCAACAATATGCTGTTGCTCACCAATACGGTTCAGTTAGTGATATTAATCTTTAAAAATCCCCTAACACCCTTTTCAAAGGAGCTACATTCTCCCCCTTTGCAAGGCAGAGTTGAAGGGAATTTAGCTTTATCTGAGCCATATTGATTTGCTCACAAGCAAATCTTGTGGTTAGTATTCAATATCTAAGATTGAAAATTCACATTTGTTGGGAATCCGAGACACTACTTCCATCTTCGGAACTGATTCACAACTGAATACCATGACTTCACCACGCCATCCATCAAAATATGGGATGAGCAGATGGTTTAACTGGCTATTTTATGAAGTTGTGCCAACAGTTATTTCAACAAATTATACCTCTTCCACTTATTCCAATGGAGAAGTGAAATTTCCTTACTTTCATCAAGATATAATTATTGAATTTATCGTATTATTCCCAACTCATGACAAGTACATCAGGGTGGAGTATCGCCAACTTCAGCCATAACATTGAAGTTGACCATCGGAGCGAATAAATACACACTTCCCCGACTACTATAACGGCTTTCTTGGAGCCAGTTTTTAGAGTCTGTTTTTGTAAACATGATGTACAAAAATGATTTACATTTTAACGAGTTCGCCTTAATAGCTATGTAAACAGTCTATTAACCTTACTTTATAAGTAACACGCAAAATATTTGTAAAAAAATTGTATATTTTTGATCAAAATTCATAAACTTTTGATGAAATCATTTTTCAAAGAAATTAACTAAGGATTCTCTTCAAAAAGATAAGCTTATTAGAACTCAGTGGTGACAGGTTAAGAAAACTACACTGTTGTCAAATGGGGAGTGGGAAAAGGCGAGAAATCGAGCTTGGGGATAGACTTTTGTAGTGCTTTGAGCACACCATGATATCTAGAGCTATTTAAGTACATTGACTGATTCACAAAAGGCACAATATCTTAAACTGTTACGAGAGTGCAAGCGACTTCAGTCTTCTGGTACTTTTACAGAAAATTTCCTCTTCCTTATCCAATAGCAGGCATAGTTGCGAATTTACCCAGATGACACTCCTGATATTCCAGGCTTAACACTGTAACAGCAAATAACCAAAGACATCCTAAACCATTTTTCTAATGGGCTTTAACTAATGAAAAAAGTTACTGTTTCTCAAATATGTACGTATGGCTTGATAGGGTTAACGTCTTTAACTGCTGTGATAAGTACAAGTACGCAGGTTTTGACTCAGACAGCACAAAAGTCCAATACTCCACAAAAATCTCTTCCTTCTAACTTGATTTGGCCCACTCAAGGGATGGTTTCTCAAGGTTTTCGCAGATATCAACATGAAGGAATTGATATCGCAGGGGCATCTGGGACTCCTATTATTGCTGCCGCATCCGGTACAGTAGTCAAAGCAGGTTGGAACGAATGGGGATTAGGCAATGTCGTAGTCATTGAGCATACTGATGGCAGTATCACAGTTTACGGTCACAATAGTCGCTTGTTGGTGAAACAGGGTCAACAGGTGAGCCAAGGTCAAGTTATTTCTTCCATGGGGTCTACAGGTAATAGTACGGCACCTCACCTACACTTTGAAGTTCGTAAACATCATCGTTTTGCCGTTGATCCGATGACTGCATTACCGTCTTTAATTGCAGGAAAAATCCCACAACACCAGATGACAAGCCCTGCTTCTGTGGCATCCGTTGCAAGTCAATCAATCAGCCAAGTCTCGCCAGCAGAGAAACAGCAGCAAGTTTCACCTTCGCAACCAATTCCAGTGGCTGTCGGCGGCTCTGTAATAGCTGATACTAAATGCAATGGCACTACAGTGATTGAAGGTGAAACAGCAAATGTCTTGGTCAAAGTTTGTCAGGAAAATGGTCAGCTGTTTTACATCGGACAATTAAAGCAAGACCCAAACCAGCCTGTACGTATCCCAGCTTGGAGTGTTGGCAGTTCTCAGTATCGTGCAGAGAATGGTAGTTTCTCCTACCTCGTTAGCCCTGACAAGGTGGAAGTTTGGCGCAATGGTCAGCAAGTGCGTTCTGATACTTTTTCCACTTCAAAGCAGTTTCAACAGTAAAGTTGGCTATCTGCCCTTACGAATACTACAGATGCGATTTCCGTAAGGGCACGGCGCTTTATGCGAACGCGAGTACGTGCCCTTTGGGCATTGGCACAGAGTACCCGCTTGAGGGCGATGGACTCAGCCCCGCCAAGGCGCGATGGGCAAAGCCCCGCTGGAAGCGATCGCATAGTACCAGCCCTTGTATTTTCAAGATCAATCGTGTTTATCCGGATTTTTTTTTGAAAAATTATTTTTTCTTAATCATGTTCTAGGTAAAAATCCTTTACGATAAAGGGTAGTCTAAGTTACATTAGACAAAATTCAGAGAAAAGCGAAGTAAAACTCTGCATTCCGTGAATTTTCCAGTATAAAGGAGCTTACTGTGGAATATCTTGCTTATTCTCTCATGGATAGTGCCTACGCAGAGGCAACTAAAGATACGGAATTTACCCTTCCAGAAATTAAACTGAAACTTAACTGGAACAGAAATTTCAAATCTGCTTGGTTAACTTTTGCGAGCATGGGTGCGTTGGTTGCAATTTTAGCTCAGGCTCAATCAGCCTCAGCAACGTACTACGGTCCAGCAAATAACTATTATGTTAGGACAAACGGCAGTGATCTCACAGTCCGCAGAGGTCCTGGCGAAAATTATGGTGCTGTTGCATCTTACCGTAATGGCTCACGACTTCCACGAGTCGTAGCATACAGGAATGGATTTGCTAAGCTATCCAATGGTTATTACGTTGCTGCCAATTGGATTAGCAAGAAACCTGGCACAGGGTACACTCCTGGTCCTGGTGTTGGTGGTCCTACCACTCTAGGTCTCGGATCTGAAGGTTCTGCTGTTGCAAGACTTCAAAGAATTTTGGGAGTGACACCTACTGGATATTACGGTTCAGGGACGGAAAGTGCAGTCCGGAACTACCAGGCAAGAAATGGTTTACGTGTGGATGGAATCGCTGGACCGGAAACGCAATCTGCTTTGGGAGTTTATTAATAGGTAAGCTTTCACTCAGAATTTGGTCTTAGAACCACAATAGCTGGTATTCAACCAAGGTGTTAGCGGCACTATTATTTTTCTGGATAAATGCTTTTCCCCTGTCTGTTTGGGGCAAAAAATAGGCAGGGATTTTTGTTTTTGAAAATAAATTTAAAATAAATTTAAAATAAATTGAAATTTTTGATTTGGCTCTAGACCCTGTCAAAATTTCTTATAACGTTTAAAGCAGAAAACCCATTGGATAGCCGTGGGAGTGACAAAGAACAGTAAAGATACGCGTTAGACGGAATTTGGGGAAGAGCAAAGAAAAATCTCTGTACTCATCACACTTTCAGGACAAAGGAGAATATTGTGGAATATCTTGCTTATTCTCTCATGGATAGCAGCTACGCAAAAGTAACTGCAGATACCGAATTCTGTCTTCCTGAGTTTAAGCTCAGATTCAATTGGCACAAATATTTTAAATCTGCTAAGTTAACTTTCGCTATCATCAGTTCCTCGTTGGCAATTCTAGCTCAAGTCCAAGCAGGATGGGCAGCATACTCTGGTGCAGGTAGGTACTTTGTCAGGACTAATGGCAATTGTCTTAATGTCCGTACAGGTCCAAGCACCTACTATCGCTCTGTGAGATGTTACTCTAATGGCTCACAGTTGCCACGGGTTGTAGGATATAGAAATGGATTTGCTCGGTTGTCTACAGGTAATTACGTTGCTGCCAATTGGATTAACACGAGTTCCGATGGGAGATATACGAATGATCGCGGTATTGGCGGTAGCGTCATTCCAACAAGATCTACTGCTGATAATGGCATTGGCGGTAGCGTCACTTTAAGAAGAGGTTCTCGAGGTGAGGCTGTTAGACAACTTCAGACAGTTTTGGGTAATGTACCGGTAACTGGATACTATGGTCCGTTAACTGAAACAGCAGTCAGAAATGTCCAGACAAGAAACGGCTTGCTTGCTGATGGAGTCGCTGGACCGCAAACTCTCAGTTATCTGGGGTTGGGGAGTAATGTGGGTTTGGGGAATATTCCTACCACACCACCTGTAGAATATACTCCATATCCTACTGCTTACAATGACGACATAACTCTCAGACCAGCTTCTCGAGGCGAGGCTGTCAGACAACTTCAGAGAGTTTTGGGTAATGTACGGGTAACTGGATACTATGATACGGCGACAGAAAGAGCAGTGAGAAACTTCCAGGCAACAAGAGGCTTGCGTCCAACAGGAGTTGCTGATTCAGAAACTCTCAGTTCTCTGGGGTTGGGGACTTTTGCCACCCGTCCACCTGTATATGATCCTCAGTATCCCGCTCCTGCTAATTATGGCAATAGCGGTACCCTCACTCTCAGAAGAGGTTCTAGAGGTGAGGCTGTGGCAGAACTTCAGAGAGCTTTAGGTAACGTACGGCTAACTGGATACTATGATACGGCTACAGAAAGAGCAGTCAGAAACTTCCAAGCAAGTCTCGGCTTGCGTGCAAATGGAGTCGCTGGACCCCAAACGCTGAGTTATCTGGGGTTAGGGAATATTGGCACCCGACCATATTACAGAGATTATCCTGGGTATTCTGGTATTAGTGTTGGTGGTCGTTAATTGCCAAGAAGCTCTTGAAGTGACATATTGGAATTTCAATGACAAATTCAGTACCTTGACCCAATTCGCGAAAACAGAGCAGTTGACCACCATGTTTTTCAACAACAATTTGATAACTAATTAATAATCCTAAGCTTGTTCCGACACCAGCGGGTTTGGTAGTAAAAAACGGTTCAAAGAGCCGCTCTTTTACTTCTGGCTTCATTCCAGGTTCATTATCAGCAATGCTAATGGCAACACGTCCCTCATGAATATCCACCGCCTTCATTTGGGCTTGGTCATGACGGGAGAAATTTTGCGTTTTAACGAACAATTTCGCGTATGCGATCGGCTCCTACATTCATAGAAGACAGCAATTTTGGTATGTCTATTATCAAAAAATCTAAGTCAATTGCGGTAGCCTGCGGTATGTCGCTCTTGCGCCAGCGTTCGCTTCAGGTACGCGTCTACGTTTTTCCGTTATTACTGCGTAAGTCCTAAAAAAGTCGGGAGCTTTCCGGCTCCCACTCCGTGGCAATGCTATGCAGGGCACGCAAAGAGCGATCGCACATCCTCCTATCTGGCATAGAACTAGCGAGGCTGTCACTAGGGGCAAACTAAACCGTATAGTTAAATGTCGGTGGAATCATAAGCTTGCCGTAATGGCAAGCTTATGATTCCATTTTTGGTTGACGGCAAGATTATTGTCTCAGATTTACACGCCCGCGTTTATCAACTTTCTGCTTTAATTGCTGTACTTTAAACTACTTTTAGTATTTCTTCAAATGCCACAAATAAACAGCAGCCTTTATTCTAATTTTGCTAGATCTTTGTTAAGAAAGTTTACAATCCCTTAACGAAAGGAAATAGTTCTTATGGTAGTTGTACATGAGAATAATGCATTACATCACGTTGTAATCATTGGTGGAGGCTTTGGTGGACTGTATACAGCAAAGACTCTTGCCAAAGCGAATGTCAATGTTACTCTCATCGATAAACGTAACTTTCATTTATTTCAGCCGCTTTTATATCAAGTTGCGACAGGTACGCTATCACCTGCTGATATCTCTTCACCATTACGAGCTGTATTCAGAAAAAGTAAGAATACAAAAGTGTTGTTGGGAGAAGTAAATGATATTGATCCAGAAAGCAAAGAAGTTATTCTGCGTGATAGAACAATACCCTACGATACATTAGTTGTTGCTACAGGTGCTAACCATTCCTATTATGGTCACGATAACTGGAGACCATTGGCTCCAGGCTTGAAAATTGTTGAAGACGCCATAGAAATACGTCGCCGGATATTTTCGGCATTTGAAGCAGCAGAAAAAGAAACTGATCCCGAACTACGCCGTGCTTGGTTGACTTTTGTGATTGTCGGAGCGGGTCCCACTGGTGTAGAGTTAGCAGGTGCGATCTCAGAATTGGCATACAAAACTCTCAACGAAGATTTCCGCAACATCGACACCACAGAAACTAAGATTTTATTATTGCAAGGTGGCGATCGCATCCTCCCTCATATGGCACCACAGTTATCAGAAGTCGCAAAAGTATCTTTGCAAAAGTTGGGTGTGGATACCCAAACTAATACCAGAGTGACAAATATTGAAAATGATATCGTTACTTTCAAGCAAGGTGATCAAGTTCAAGAAATTGCCTCAAAAACTATATTATGGGCAGCAGGTGTGAAAGGTTCCTCTTTGGGGCAAGTTTTAGCAAACCGCACAGGTGTAGAGTGCGATCGCTCCGGACGTGTGATTGTAGAACCAGACTTGACGATTAAGGGTTATAAAAGCATCTTTGTCATCGGAGATTTAGGCAACTTCTCTCATCAAGATGGAAAACCCTTACCTGGTGTTGCACCCGTAGCCAAACAAGAAGGAGAGTATGTAGCTAAACTCATTAAAAAACGCCTTCAAGGTCAAACACTACCACAATTTCGTTACAATGACGTAGGTAGTTTGGCGATGATTGGCAAAAATTTAGCTGTTGTAGATTTAAGCTTTATCAAACTCCAAGGTTTCCTTGCTTGGATATTTTGGTTAGTCGTTCATATCTACTTCTTAATCGAGTTCGACACTAAATTACTAGTAGTATTTCAGTGGGCATGGAATTATCTCACTCGTAGTCGTCGCTCTAGATTGATTACAGGTCGAGAAGCTTTTGAAGAAGCGAAAACTGTTACCAACGATGTTCCTTCGACCACTATAAAAGTGCAAAAAGCTTACAAGGTAGGAGTCTGAAAAGATGGATACTTCACTAAAAATCTATACAAACTATTTTCATTTATAGGCTTTTTCTACTAATTTTAGTATGTAACAGAACTATAAACCCTATCCCCTAATTTTGACTAGGACAAGGAGAAGCGGTAGGTTGAGATGATGGAGTAGCAACAGGTGCATGAGCAACAAAATAGATTTGACCATCGGGGCTTGTACTATACCTTACGCTTCAACAATTAAAGGGATTATTTTGTTTTTCTTGTTGTTCCTTCCAACTTTATTGCTGTGTTTCTGCTCATGCTCCTCCTTGTTTTTTTTGTTCAGTAGCTCATGTCTTAATTAAATTAGTGGACAAACTGCCAAAAGTTTTACCTGAAGCCGTATGAGTTTTATAAGCAAAGCCCAAAGTAATTTTGCACAATTTGCAAAATTCGCTTTGCTGCATGACCATCCCCAAAGGGATTAATTGCGTTTGCCATCGTTTCATAAGCAGTTAAGTCAGATAGCAATTTCTCAGTAGTCGTGAATATTTTCTCTGGCTGAGTTCCCACAAGTTGAGCTGTACCGGCATTTACTGCTTCGGGTCTTTCTGTGGTTTCTCTCAAGACCAAAACTGGTTTTCCCAGGCTGGGTGCTTCTTCCTGCAAGCCACCAGAGTCAGTCAGCAAAAGATGCGATCGCATAATCGCTCCCACCAGTTGAGCATAATCTAAAGGTTCGGTTAAAAAAATTCGAGGATGATTGCCCAATAGTGCTTGCAACGGTTCTCGCACTGTCGGATTACGGTGCAATGGTAAAAGCAACGCTGTATCAGGAAATTTATCTAACACCCGCAAAAAGCCTTGAGCAATATCATGCAGTGGTTCTCCCCAATTTTCACGCCGGTGAACTGTCGCCAGCAAAACACGATATTTCCCCCATTCCAACCCAGGTATATCACAGACAGGAACGCTTGCAGCCACAGTTAACAACGCATCAATCACTGTGTTACCTGTCAGGTGAATTTCACCCAAAACCCCAGAACGTTGTAGATTTTCCACCGCTAAAGCAGTTGGCGCAAAGTGCAATTGAGTGAGTTGAGAAATCAGCCGTCTGTTGGCTTCTTCTGGATAAGGATTAAATAGGTCATCTGTTCTTAATCCAGCTTCTACATGTCCTACAGGAATTTTTTGGTAAAATGCAGCCAAAGTCGCGGCAAAAGCCGTCGTTGTATCTCCCTGCACGAGCACTAAATCTGGCTGATTCTGTTGGAATAATTCTTCCAAACCTCGTAAACTGCGGCAGGTAATATCACTAAGAGATTGCTTTGGCTGCATAATCTCCAAGTCATGATCCGCTTTGAGGTTGAACAGCCGCATCACTTGCTCAACCATCTCGCGATGCTGTCCTGTCAGAATCACTTGAGTGTCCAGACTTGAGGAGTTTTGGAAAACCTGAATGACCGGAGCGAGTTTGATTGCTTCCGGACGCGTACCCAATATAATGTAAATTTGCTTTTTAGTCATGAGTCATTAGTCAATGGTCAATAGTCAATAGTTAACAATTAATAATTCATAGTCAATGGTCAATAGCCTGAAACTTTTGACTATGGATTTTGGACTCTTGACTCATAAAGCATGAAAAAACCCGGCTTAACCGGGCAGATGTACTGTTTGTCGAATTAAGGAGTGATGGTTACGGTTCAATTTCACAAGTTAAAGGACAAGCAGCGTAAACGGTAGTCGTTTGCATATTTTCTGCTTCTCCATGCAGCCAACTCAACCATTGGACTTCCTTGGGATGGACTCCTTTAAGAGTTAGCACTCCAGCAGCCATCACAACTGCCATCACATTAAACATGATTAAACCACCTGCAACAAGCAAAACCGCACTAACAGGCATCACCGATTCCAAAACAATTGACAACAGACATCCGACCGTAGCCATCAACACAACTAAAGGAAAACCGACAACCAGTAAGCATACTGCCAATGTAAAAGTCCATATTAAAAAACTTTTGATCATCAACAATGAGTAGGTCTTGCCTAAATTAGACGTTTGAGACAAAGCCATGACTTTTTCTCCTATTCTCCAAATACAAAACAAACGAAACAAAAACTTAAATTCAGAAATGTCTAGCTCATCATGAGCGGGATCAACGATTAGTAGTTCAGTATATAAAAACCAACTGAGAAGATGAGCATTTATTTAATAAACTTTACAGTTAATTTTTCGCAATTATGGGAATAAATCTAGTGAATATTCTGATATAAAACTTGTTTTTCGCATCTACCTTCAGGTATATAAGCTAAAAAGCAACAACTCTAAACGTTTATTTCAACAAGTTTACTTCTCGTATGCTTAACATTTCTTTTCAAACTCTAGGGTGTTTCTCATAATTCACCAATGCTCTTGAACAGATTATATGTTGGTGATTTTGCCGTTGCTAGATAAACAGTCGTCTACACTCTTGGTGGCGGGTTTGAATCCCCCACTCATCGCATTGCTGTGTTCTGCGTTCTGCGTTCTGAGTTCTTCTTCAAGGCATGATTATTATGAATCAGTCTCTGCTCAACCTCTACCAAGAGGGTGACATCACTGAAAAAACAGCCTTGGAGATATCACCCACTCCCAACGAGATGGCGCAATTTCTCTGTGGTAGAGTTTAAGTGTTGAGAATTATGAACTATAAATTATGAATGATAAAAAATTTCATAATTCATAATATATAATTCATGATTTTCTCCTAATAGACCCTTGACACTTGACAAACCACCTCTACCCCAACTGTTTAAAGGCATTGCGCTGTTTACACCTGGAGGAGATTTAATTTACTGTATCGACCCCAGTAAGCAAGGTCGATGGCATTTACATTTGTGCGCTATGTTGCAGGAAATCCTAGACTTACCAGAACCGCCTCACTTTTTAGTACCATGCTACACAGCGACCATAGACCATTGGTTAGATCCGCGCACCCAACAAATCCAGACTTTTGCCGAAGCTTATCCGGCAGTTATGCGACATCAAGCTGTCCTTAACGCTATTTTTGGTACAGGGGAGCTAGCATGGCAATCTACACCTTGGCAGGAGGGGTTGTGCGATCGCCTGGTATTGGCAACATATCGCTCCACATTTCCCCAGCTTTGGGAAGATCACGACTTGGTTATGCGTCTCGACTTTGGTGATCCAACTCCTTCGTACTATCAACCAGTCACATCCGCACAACAGCCTCAATCAAAAACAAAGGGGTATGTTCTCCGCTTATTTGTTGCAGGACATAGTGCTGCCACTGAACGCATTTTAAAAAATTTACACGAACTTTTAGAAAGATATCTTGGCAACCCTTATACTCTAAAAGTCATTGACGTATTAACAAATCCAGAACAAGCAGAATCCGATCAAGTTTCTGCAACTCCCACCCTCGTTAAAGTTTGGCCTCAGCCTATACGGAGAATTGCTGGGGATTTGGATAATGTAGAAAAAATTTTACAGATGTTAGCTGGTCAGGAAAACTCGTAAATCAAGTTAAAAGTAAAAAGTAAAAAGTTAAAACAAAGAAATAATTTCTTTTAACTTTTTACTTGGTTCTTTTTATTTGTAAGGACGACTCACTTCCTCTAACTGCTTAATTTCATCATCGCTCAATTTCCAACCCAAAGCGCCTGCATTCTGTTTTACCTGTTCGGCTGTTTTCGCGCCAGCAATAGGAATGACGTTTCCTTGATCAATTAACCACCTCAAGGCAACTTGGGCTGGCGTGCGATCGTGCTTGTCTCCTAACTGGCGTAGCAAAGATATCACAGGCTCAAGTTTCTGCAAGCCTTCTTTACTAAATTTGGGGTCTATCCTTCTGCCATCTTTAGGAGTGTTGACGCTATCGGCGGTGTATTTGCCAGTCAGTAAACCTTGCGCTAAAGGACTATACGCCAAGATTGTTACACCTAACTCACGGGCTGTTTGGAGAATACCATGTGTTTCAATCTGGCGAGTGAGCAGAGAGTAACGTACTTGGTTCACAGCCAAAGGCACTCCACGGGCAGCTAGTATTTGGTGCGCTTCCCGCATTTGCTGTGCCGAGTAATTACTAACACCTACTGCTTCAATTCTGCCGCGCTTCACCTCATCTGCAAGAGCATTCATCAAGGTTTCTTGGCTCATAAAGAAGGTAAAGGGCCAATGCACTTGATACAAAGCGACTCGCTCTAATTGTAGGCGTTTGAGACTATCTGTGAGGGCATCGGCGACAGACTGACCCAGAAATCGCCAGGGAACTGGACCGTATTTGGTTGCAATCTGCACCTGTTTGTCGGTTTTCTGCAAGAATTGCCCCAAAAATTCCTCTGAAAGTCCAAATCCGTAAATTTCAGCCGTATCAAAGAAGGTGACACCAACCTCCAAAGCTGCTGTAAAAGCTGCTTGCAATTGTTCGGGACCATAGTGGTTGCCATAATTCCAAAAGAGTTTATCACCCCATGCCCAAGTCCCAATGCAAAGAGGTGTAACAGCCGGACCATTTTGCCCTAGTGTGATGGTTTCTGTAATGGTTTCCACGTTTACAACATTAAATTTCTTTACAGTTCTTTACTTTTCAGTGTATTGTAAAACTTTTCTCAAAATATCTCTCAGAGTGTAGACAAATGATGCGCTAGCCTTTAATGTTCAAATCCTCGTGAGCAATAATGCCATATAGCAATCCTATTTGATTTGTGTAAAAGTACCTGCGCTAAGCGCATAAATCACCCATGCTTGGATACCCGACAACTTTTGCGAAGTCGGGTATCTTGTTGTTTATGTCTCTCTATTTTTTTATACAAGCTTTTTGTGTGCCGTGACCGTCCAACAGTCGCCAGCTTTAGTCTAAAGCCCAGTTAAACGAGCTTAGAGAGATGATTGGCATAATCTTCCCTCAATAGAGATGGAAGCATCATACCGCTAGGTGGGTACACATTGATTGTGGATGTACAAATTTTGGGTATCCAGATATTAAGTAAGGGGTACTGAAAGACGAATAGGCGGGCGAAAGGCGGTGAGCTTTTCGGAATGTTGGCAAATCACCTTGTAGTCCTTATCATCAAAAGCCCCTAAGCATGGCGTCAAAAGGCTCAAGTAATTATTGAACTAATACCAACCACGAACTCACAAAAATAGCTATGGCAACTGAAAAACAAGACATCTTAACAATTACAAAAAATTATCTTAAAGCCATAGAAGAAGGTAAAACAGCGGATGAACTTGCTGCTGATACAAATGATTGATCTCTAATTCTTTCCCCCTACCCCCTGCTGCCTATTTGTATCAACCTTAAAGTGAAACGGTATTACCGCCCCAACTGCATAAGTCAACTTTGCCTGCAATTAATAATTATTGCTGGCTGCAAGCTATACAACACCGTTGGTTGCACCTCTTCCATAAGGAAGGGGTTTATTTTTTGGGCGATCGCTACTCACACGCCTCCCATCACCCTCGCATCTCTTTCTGTGCAGTGACCTTTCCGGAATGCTGAGCTACTGAAACTTAACTCTATATTTACCAACCGTTTACTAACAGGCTATATTTTACTTTTATGGAGGGGAAAACCTTTGCCATCGCACCTGCTGCGATAGCAAGCGCGGTTTTCTATAACAAAGCACCCGCAAAACCAAGGAGTATCTACCCCCTTCATTACCAGATCATCAGGGTTTCGTCTACCTTTCTTCATCCACAAGATGCTAGTACTTGTCATTCTTTATGTTAAGAATTTATTTAAAGTCACTAAAAGAATATTGATACACCGAATATGTTTGCCCACATATGCCACTACATCCAATGTTTGCAAGCGTTGAGGGTGATATCTAAAAATTAACCCCAGGTGAACTGGGGTTAATTTTTACTCATTTTCTTGGCGAGATTCCCTATTCCCTAACGGTCACTAGGGTGGTTATATGACAAGAGAAAACGTTCAATAAGCCCCAGGAATCTGGGGTTTTCTTATGAAAGGATAAATAATAGCAGTCGTCTTTACGTTTGTCTAGGAAACGCTGCTACAAAAAAACCACTAAAATACCCAAGCTTTGCCAGTGCCTCATTCGGACTTCGGCGTGAGCTCAGTCGAACGCTGAGCGCGGTTCGGAGTTCGGCGAGCTTACTCGAGCCGCTGATCTCACAGTCGTTGCCTCACGGCGAAGCCTTGGGCAATCGCTTATGACAGTTGCGTAAGTCCTGATTTATCTTGGTTATAAAACCGATGAAAAATCAAATTATATATTCCCTGTAAGAAAGTAGCTATGGCAAGCGGAGATTTATTTGATTCCCAGGGAAATTCCCTGGCGATGCCAAAGGTTAATGTGTTGACCATGTTTCGGCTTGGCTTATTTCAGATGGGGCTAAGCATGATGTCTATCCTGACTCTGGGGGTGCTCAACAGAGTCATGATTCAGGAAATAGCCATTCCGGCGACGCTGGTAGGGGCAGTGCTAGCAATACAGTTATTTGTTTCTCCTTCTCGGGTTTGGTTTGGTCAAATGTCCGATGCCAAGCCAATATGGGGCTACCACCGCACGGCTTATGTATGGGTGGGAGCGGCGATATTTGCTGTCGCCTCATTTTTAGCTGTGCAGGTGTTATGGCAACTGAACACTGTCGTCAGCAGTGCAGGTGGTTGGGCATGGACAACTCAAACAATGAGCTGGATTGCTCTTCTAGCTTTGGTTTTCGCTTTATACGGTCTGGCAATTTGTGCAAGCAGTACTGCCTTTGCCGCTTTGTTGGTTGATATCTCTGAAGAAGACAACCGTTCCAAAGTTGTCGGTGTTGTTTGGTCGATGCTGCTGGTGGGGATTATTGTAGGGGCAATTATCAGTTCTAGTTTGCTCAAGCAATTAACACCCGAGGCAGCGATTGCCCAAGAGGCACTGGCGGAGCCAATCGCCACATTACAAGCATCAGTCAATCGGCTGTTTCTCATCGTACCAGCGATTGTATTTGCGTTGGCGATTATAGCGACCTTTGGTGTAGAAAAAAAGTATTCCCGGTATACCACTCGTTCCACAGCCATCAACCGAGAAGACAGTATTACCCTTGGCGCAGCTTGGCGAATACTAACAGCTAGTCCGCAAACAGGTTTATTTTTCACCTTTTTAGTGGTGATGACACTGGGCTTATTTATGCAAGACCCGATTTTAGAACCTTATGCGGGTCAGGTCTTTCGGATGCCTCTAGCAGAAAGTACTAAACTGAATGTTTTTTATGGCACAGGTACACTGATTGCCTTTGGCGTCGGGGGCTTTTTGATTGTGCCGCGTTTAGGTAAGCAAAGAACTATACGCCTTGGTTGTATGTTAGTGGCACTGTGTGCAGGATTACTTGGGATATCAGGATTTTCTGCTAATCCAGCGTTACTCAAGCTCGCTTTGGTATTGTTCGGTTTAGCAACTGGTATTCTAACGACTGCCGCAGTCACCTTGATGCTGGATCTTACAGCGCCTGAAACCTCAGGAACGTTCATTGGTGCTTGGGGACTAGCGCAATCTGTGGCGAGAGGAACGGCTGTAGCTGCAGGTGGTGCCATTTTGGATGTAGGACGTAAGTTGCTGCCCAACTTGGTGCTAGCCTATGGACTGGTGTTTGCCTTAGAAGCCGCATTAATGCTGCTGGCGATTTGGTTTCTAAACCGTCTGAATGTGAGAGAATTTCAGACAAACGCCAAACAGGCGATCGCATCTATTTTACAAAGCGAACTTGATTAAAAATATTCGTTTGCTTCAAATCCTCAATAATAATTGAGAAATGGGAATTGAAATTAGGGAACTGGTCTTTTTATGCATTCCCTATTCCCTATTCCTTATTCCTCATTCCCTATTCCTCAAATGACTGAATTTTGGACAACGATTCTCGATTTTGCCCAAACCACTACCGCAAGAGTGGGAAAGCAGTTAATGCAAGATTTTGGGCAAGTGCAAGCTCTGCAAAAAGCTGATGGCACTTTGGTAACGCAAGCGGATAAATGGGCGGATCAGGAAATACGGGACGCCATAGCATCTACTTTCGCTGGTTACGGTATCTTGAGTGAAGAAGGCGACAAGGTTTTTCCTGGTACCGAATGGTGCTGGGTCATTGACCCCTTGGACGGTACAACTAACTTTACTCGTGGGATTCCCATTTGGTCGATTTCCCTCGGTTTGCTGTATCAAGGCACACCAGTTTTTGGCTATGTCTACGTGCCGCCATTGAATCAAGCTTTTCACGGCTACTGGGGAGGTATACCTGAGTTAGAAGCACCAACTGGCGCTTTTCTTGATCGCCATCCTATTTATACCAGTAATGACGATCCAAGTGGAAACCACTTCTTCAACCTCTGTTCGCGCAGCACCGCAGCGATACAGAAAGACTTTCCCTGCAAAATTCGGATGCTGGGTGTTGCTAGCTATAATTTCCTGACGACTGCTGCTGGCGCAACATTAGGTGGTATTGAAGCTACACCAAAAGTTTGGGATATAGCGGCTGCTTGGGTGATTGTCCAAGCTGCTGGGGGAAGTTGGCGATCGTTAAAGTCGGAACCGTTTCCTTTAATAGCAGGGGAAGATTATACGACTCGTTCTTTCCCTACTTTAGTTGTAAGTCGAAAAGAATTGATTCCGGTTTTTGCTCCGTTTGTGGAGAAGGTGAAGATTTGAACCGCCAAGCACTCAAGGAAGTTTCTCCCCCTGCAATATAAAATTTGCTATTGCTTTTTTCTCTTTAGGTTGTGTCTCATCGGGCGGACTGAGCAAGACAGAACGCTGAGTGAATTTTTCAGCCTTGAGGCGACGGGCAACGCGGCTAGGGATACCATAGCCATAAATGATATGTCCCTGTCCAGCTAACACGATAACTTGATAATTTGGGCGAGTTTTAACAAATTTGGCAATTCCTTCTGCCATTGTTTCATCCCACAAAACTTGCGCCTGGAAAAACTTTTCCACGTCTACACTGTTACCATGATTACCAGCTTGATGTTGTTGAAAGGCTGCTTGCAACTGTTGGCGATATTCCTCGTTATCTGTACGAATTTCTGACAAGGGTGGAATTAATTTTTGTTCAGATAATGTTAGACTTTCTAAACCTTCCCGGGCAACTTTGCGGGTAATTTCTGAAGGTGTGTTTAAAGCTATAATGGAAAGTTGTTTTTCTTTAGCAAACTTAATAATTGGCGCGTAATTTTCCCAAGGAAAACCCCAGCGTTTTTCATATTCACTTTTCTCTATGAGTTCTTTTTCAGTAAGTTTTCCTGCCAGATATTGATTGATAACCTCTTGATAAGGTCGTTGAAACATTTCCATTGCAATACCAATTTTAGGATTGCGTTTGTAGAGTTCTTGAATTATTTTTAGCTGGTTTTGGTGGTCTTCTTTATTTTCATGATTTTCCCCTAAATAGACAACATTTGCTGGTTTTAATTCCAAAAGCATCTGTTCAAAGCTAGAGATATAATTTTTCGGGTTTCCACAAGTTTTCTCCCAGTCTTTAAAGGTAAAATCTCTATTACTAGGAGTGGTGAAAACCAATTTAGGTGGGCAGGCATTGTTTATTGTTTCAGCATAAGTAGGCAAGGTGCTTAAGAGAAAGTAAAAGGTAAAAGGCAAAAGGTAAAAAAATAATGTTTTCCTTTTTCCTTCTTTGTTTTTCGTTCTTAAATTTCTCTGTTTATGGGCTACTATTTGTACGGATGCCTGTAACTTATTTTTTATATACTTTGTCATTTTTCTGTGTCACGCTGGCTTTAAGGATAATAATAAACATCAGATTGCACCACACCGAAGATGTAATATGCAAGGACTCTGGCTCGAAAACAATCAACTGCAACTACGTACCGACATTGCCATTCCTGAACCGCCACCAGGAGAAGCTTTGGTGCGTGTTCTCTGTGCTGGTATCTGTAACACTGACCTAGAACTGAAGAGAGGTTATTATCCGTACACTGGCATTTTAGGACATGAGTTTGTCGGTGTTGTCGAACAAGGACCAGAACACCTAGTTAACCAGCGAGTTGTTGGAGAAATCAATGCTGTTTGCGGGCGATGTAGGTTCTGTCGTAGCGGACAACCAACTCATTGCGAAAATCGCACTGTCCTTGGCATTGTCAACCGTAACGGAGCTTTTGCTGAATATCTCTGTTTGCCAATAGAGAATTTGCATCCTGTACCTAACAATATTCCCACAGAAGTCGCAACTTTTACCGAACCTTTAGCAGCGGCGCTGGAAATTCAGCAGCAGGTTGAGTTGAGTTCAAATGACCGGGTGCTTGTTGTTGGGGATGGTAAGCTGGGAATACTGGTAGCGCAAACAATAGCTTTAACAGGCTGCGACCTTTTGGTGGTGGGGCGTCATCGAGACAAACTCGCTCATTTAGAGGCACGAGGTATCAAAACTGGCTTTGCTGATACAGTGACAGATAGAGCTTTTGATATTTCCGTAGAGTGTACTGGTAACTCGGAAGGCTTTGCACTTGCTCGCCGTGCCTTGCGTCCACGTGGTACTCTGGTACTTAAAAGTACCTACGCTGGCAACCTCAGCCTTGATGCTTCCTCTCTAGTGGTGGATGAAATTACTCTCATTGGCTCCCGTTGTGGTCCCTTTGCACCTGCACTAGATCTGCTACAACAAGAAAAGGTGGATGTAAAATCCCTGATTAATGCCCGCTATCCTCTCGCTGATGCGCTTACTGCTTTTGAACGCGCTCAGACAAAGGGGGTTTTAAAGGTATTGTTAGAAATTGGTTAATGATTAATTGTTAGTAGTTAGTGGTTAGTAGTACTTTTTAACAACCAACAACCAACTACTAACAATTCCTAGTAAAGTAAAGGATTCGTCTTTGGTTGATAATCCATACAATTGATCGCATCTTCTGTATTGGCAACAGAGGGACGAACGGTGCATTTAAGATGGTAATCATTGGTAAAATACTGGCAGCCTGTACAAGGTATTTGATGCATTTGCTGCGCTATACTGACACTATCTCGTGCTGCCGTCCACATACTCCAGGCAACCAGAATAATGAGTGCCCAAGCAGAGAAAAAGCAAATAGGGATTATCAAAGGCTGAACAAAATGAATGAAATGAAACAGATAATACAGTAGTTGTAACACGGCAAGTCCTGACAAAAGTTACGAGTCTTCATTTTTAAGTTAGGAGTTAGGAGCTTTTCATTTTGACTCCTCACCCAACGGGAGAGCCAGTCGCTGTGAGTTCGGGAAACCCTCCTGCATAGCGCTGGACTCACCGTCATTGGCACTGATCTCACTATTTACTCTTAACTGTTACTTTTTTCCTTACTCCTAACTTCTCACTTTAGAGGTATAAGTTAAATACCAGCATGACCAATTGCTAAACCAGCAATGAGCATTCCTATGACTAGGAATGGTTGGGCGCTTGCTTGGTATTTGACATCATTTTTTAAGGGATCACGCAGGAAATACATATCTTGGAAGGTGATTTGCGGGATGACGAGTAGTAGTAGAATTGCTGCGTACAAATTCTCGTGGATGTAGATGAGATAACCAGCGATCGCCGCTTGAAAGACATCAATCATCACCACACAAATCCAAGCGGCGGTGGTAACACCAAACATCACAGGTAATGATTTTAATCCGAACTTGCGATCGCCTTCTATACTCTTGAAGTCATTGACAATGGCAATACCCAAACCAGCCAAACTATAAACCACGGTGAGAACCACAATTTTCCAATTGAGTTCACCAAATAAAGCATGACCAGTACACCAAGGCAAGGCGATGTAGCTTGCACCAAGGGCATAAGTACCTAACCAACCGTTCTGTTTTAGCTTCAAAGGTGGTGCAGAATATATGTATGCCACGAAGGAACCTAGCAAAGCTAGCACCGTGATGATGGGGAAGTCATGACCTGCCCAAACATCCAAAACAAATGCTATGGCAACACCAGCAACAAGTAATACCCAAATCTGCGTAATAACCTGGGGTAAGGGAATTGCTCCGGAGGGAATGGGACGATACGGTTCGTTGATGGCGTCAATTTCGCGATCGTAGTACTCATTCAGGGTTTGCGTGTAACCCGTCATCAACGGTCCTGCTAGCAACATACACGTTGCTGCCTTCAACACATTTTCCAGCGTCCATGTGTACTCGCCGGAAGAAGCCGCACCGCAAACTACGCCCCAGATCAGGGGAATCCAGGTAATAGGTTTCATCAGTTGCAGGCGGATTTTCCAAATTGAGGTTTCTCCAGCCGCTGCACCTTTCATACCCAGCAGTTGCCTGGTTTTGGCACTACGATCTATAGCAGCTTTGACGGACTCTGTTGGTGTTACTGAGTCTAGTGGTTGAGGTGAATTTGGATCTGGCGTAATCGGAGTTGATTCAGACATAAGGCGTACACGTTAATTGGTTATTGGGAATAAGGAATAGGGAATTGTTAGTTGTACCAGACGTGCCATGGCACATCTCTACATTAGTTGTTTGTCAAAAAGTGCCACTCACCATTAACTATTAACGTTAACTATTAACGTTTCCCTATACCCCATTCCCTTCCTAATACCTAAAAGGAGATTATCAAATAATTATTTTGAAACTTTGCTCCAGTGATAGATCTGCCACTTAAGGCAGGAGGTAGGAAGATATTACGCCGTTGGTCTCCTGCTTCCACAGTGACTTCTGGACCATACTGAGTCAGTTTGACCTGTTTTTTGTCAAAACCAGGCAAAAATAGGCGTACCTGACGCGTCTGAACGTCTACTTCTATAGGCTTGGGAGCTTGTACCGCTTGCGCTACAAAGTTAGGTAGGGCATCAATAAGCGGTTGCCAGTCACCCAGTTTTGCGTCTGGAACAACACTCACTGGCAAGGGAGTAAATTCTTCGCCTAGAGCAACATTTGTGTCAGAAGATACAAGGATAACGCCGCCAACAGTGAGACCAACTTGTTGGGCACCACCCCAAAGATAGCGGGTTGTAGCCACTTCCACAGGATCATTGGTAGTGACTAGGAAAGCAGCAATGTGTTTGGGATCAGCAAGGGCGGCTTTTCCCTTGTCCAAAATATTATTAATTTTGTTGGTGGGTTGGGAGAAGTTATCTGATGTCCAGTTGACGTTGAAAAACGTGCTAATGAGCGGTTGAATCAAGGGCGATTCGGAAATTGTTTTTCCTAAGTCGGAATTGATAAACAATTGGTAAAACCGCCGCACATACCAACTGAGAGACTCTGGCATTCCCAACATCCGCACGGTGGAAGAGTCGCCTGAGCCATCATAGACGATCGCGTCATATTTGCCGCTTTCGTCGTACTCTCGAATAGCATTCAAAGCAAGAGCGGTGTCCATCCCGGGCAAGACTGCCAATTCTTGACCATAAATCTCTTTGAGGATAGGCGTGCGGAGGTATTGACTCTCAAGTTTTTTCACTTCCTCCCAGCTACGTTCTAGCAGCACTGCTGTTTGGAACTGCACAACTTGGAGATTGGGACCAATTTCTTGGGGATCAGGACCAAGAGTTGCTCCCAGCAGGATTGACAATGCTGGTTCTGCTTGTCCAGCCAGGAGAACACGCTTGCCTTGACTTGCCAATAATTTGGCTGCGGCGATCGCAATTTTCGTGCGATCGCTGCCGCCTTTGCCCAAAAATGTCAGTATCAGGGCCATTACTTGATTCCTATGTTTACCGCTGGTTTTTTCAACTCCAACTTAGCACTCGGCTTGTTTTAGTAGCTTCTCTCCTACTGCACGAGTTTGAGCTCATCTTCAAAAAACCAAGTGGCAAAATTATCCTCAAACTTGACCACAACGCCAACACCGCTACTATCAGTCATTTTGAAGCCTTCGATGGTGCCGACTTGTCCTAGCTTTTTTACAACAGGGGGAGATACGCGATCGCGCAAACGAACGACTTTAACTTTTTGTCCGATTTCCATGCCAACTTACTACACAACAAACCAAGACTCAGTGTAGCTGAATGTGGGACATGAGAGGGAGTAGGGAGATGGGGAAGATGAGGGGGATGAGGGGGATGAGGGAGTGAGGGAGGGAGGGAGTGAGGGAAAATAATTTTTGGCTAATAACTAATGACTAATGACTAATGACGACTGACTAGAATGAAATCAATAGGTAAGCAGGTGTAAGCAAATGTTTGTCACAGCGCAACAGCTAGAACAACAGATGCCCGATGCAAGTCGGTTGTTAAGTGATGAGCCAGAAATGGAAAGTTCTTTGCATTATATGCAGCTACTGCTGCTAGTGAGTTGTTTGGAGTGGCTGTGGCGCGAGCAAAATGATTTCTTTATCGGCGCGAATCTCACTATATATTTTAGTCGCCAGCAGTTGCGGAATCGGGATTTTAGAGGACCAGACTTTTTCTTAGTAAAGGACACTGAGAAAAGACCCCGCAATTCTTGGGTCGTTTGGGAGGAAGATGGTCGTTATCCAGACTTGATTATTGAATTACTTTCCGAGAGTACAGCTCATGTTGACCGAAATTTGAAGAAAAACCTCTATCAAAATCGATTTCGCACTCCTGAATATTTTTGGTTTTCTCCAGAGAATTTGGAGTTTGTCGGCTTTGAGTTGGTAGGTAATGAATATCAAGAAATTACACCAAATGCACGGGGATGGCGTTGGAGTCAGGTGCTAGATCTGTATTTGGGTGTCGAGGCAGGTAAACTGCGATACTTCACATTAGAAGGGGATTTAGTGCCGACACCAGAAGAGGCGGCGAGACTTGCACAACAAGCGGCTATTGAGGAACAGCAACGGGCAACGGAAGCACAGCAACGGGCAACGGATGCACAGCAGCGGGCAACGGAAGCACAGCAACGGGTAACGGATGCAGAATTACTTTTGGAACAAGAACGACAGCGATCGCAGTTATTGGCACAGCAGTTGCGAGCATTAGGTATTGATCCAGAGAGTTTGGCTTAACTCTTGCAAAGTTGAAATTAGAGGTAGCACTCATGTATCAAACTGATCCACCCCGTCCACCCCAGGAAGTCCTACCCACGATGTATGATTTGCCTAGTGAATTAGTGGGAGAACCTGGATTGCCAGATGAATTTCATATTTTTCAACCTAGATGACGCCAGTAATCAATGGAAACCAACACCTGCAGAGCAAGTTGCACAAGAACGCCAACGGGCTGAACAAGAACGCCAACGGGCTGAGAAACTGGCAGAATATTTGCGTAATCAGGGAATTGATCCGGATAACTTGCTTGAAACGTGAAGCAATACTTGTTTGATATTTAACACAGAGTGCCAACAACCAGGTGTTTGTGTAGCAATTGACTTAACAGTTACGATTGTGAGGAATTAATTTTTGAGAGTTTGACTTAGTTCGCTTTTAGCAAAAGTTGCAGATAAAATATGCAGCAAAATATCCAATTCATCGTATAATCTACAAGGTAATTTAACAGTTACCAGTTATCAGTTACCAAGTACCCGCAGTATCAGTTTTATCGTTGGGGGAAACACCACACCAAGAACACCAGAGAGCGTTGGTGGCGGGTTTAAATCCCCCAAAGCGCCCGCAGCCGTCACTGCGTAGGTAGCTGTTCACTGATTTAAGCGCAATTTTACAAAAAAAACTTATTCTTGCAATAGAAGTACGATGGAACTTTCATAGCTATTAGGCTTCATTGAGACAAATTTGGTGTGTAGGTAGTGAGCGAGGAAGCTGGAATTGTTGGGAACAATGCGAGGAGTTGTCCGAAAGGCAGGGAGTATAAGGCGAATTTTGCCATTTAGTGAACGATGGTGGGCAAAGTTCGACTTACTGAGAATTCTAGTGCGACGGGATTTAGAGGCGCGGTATAAGGGTTCTATTTTAGGGAATTTGTGGCCCTTGGTGAATCAGCTATCGCAGTTACTGATTTATACTTATGTGTTCTCGATTGTGCTGAAGGTAAAGCTGAGCCTGAGAGGTTTACCAGAAAACAACTTTACCTTTGGTTTATGGATATTTGCAGGGTTGCTGCCTTGGATTGCGTTTAGTGGTGGTTTGGTTCAAGCAGCTAGTTCGGTAGTCGTACAACCGAATTTAGTGAAAAAAGTAGTATTTCCCTTAGGTTTATTACCACTGGTGCCAATATTATCAGCTTTCATTGAGAGTTCTTTTGGTTTAATGGCGTTGATTTTTTTTGTGGCAATGTTTTCCCATACTTTGCATACAACTTTAGCGCTTTTACCTTTGGTTTGGATACCGCAGTTATTGCTAACGGCGGGATTAGGTTATTTGGCGGCGGGACTAACAGTATTTTTGCGAGATATTCCGCAAAGTTTGGGAGTTCTTTTAAATATTTGGATGTATTTGACACCTATTATTTATCCAGCATCAGCAATTCCACAGGAATGGCGGAATTGGGTGTTTTGGTTAAATCCGATGACAGCGATCGTTGAGGTTTATCGTGATTTAGTTTTAGGAGGAGAGGTTAAACACTGGGGCGAGTGGGGAGTTGCATCAATGATTGCAGTTGTCGTTTTTTCCGGGGGATTGTGGTGTTATCAACGCTTGCGTCCTGCTTTTGCAGATGTATTGTAAGCTTTGGCAGTTCCATAGTATAGACTTAGTTGGTTCATTCATCCGGATAACTTGCCGCTAGACGTGAGAAAATGATTTCGAGGATACAAGGGAACTTTTGAGTTCCTATAGCTTCCTAAAGTAAAGATACTTTTTTGGGAGTGATGACAAAAAGGGCGTTGGGTTTAAAAGTACATGGCAAAGTAGCAGGTAAAATGTATCGCTAGCATCCTTGACTGCGCTACAGCGTAGTAATTTCTGTAAAAGCCGTAGTTTTTGCTCTCGCAATTTGATGCCATATATTATTATGTGGTGAAAGATTCAGGCAAAATGGCTTCAAAGAGTGCGATTTGATTATGGTGTGAGAGTTTTAAGGATTGACAGCAAAAGCATGAGAGAAGAAATTGCAATTTCCCTAAAAAATGTCTCGAAGTGCTTTAAGCGGTATGCTCATCCTGTAGATCGACTCAAGGAACTTTTGTTACCTGGGAAGAGCAGAGCAGATTTATTTTGGGCGCTGCGGGACATTAACTTGGAAATTCCCAAGGGACAGACAGTAGGAATTGTTGGGCGAAATGGCTCTGGGAAAAGTACAATGCTGCAAATTATTGCTGGCACGTTGACACCAACGACAGGAGAAGTCATTGTTAAGGGTAGGGTGTCTGCTTTGCTGGAGCTTGGTAGCGGGTTTAACCCAGAGTTTACCGGACGGCAGAATGTGTTTTTTAATGGGCGGCTGTTGGGGTTAAGTCAGAAAGAAATTGAAGACAAGTTTGATGAGATTGCTGGGTTTGCCGATATTGGAGACTTTATAGATCAGCCTGTTAAAACTTATTCAAGCGGGATGTTTGTCCGCTTAGCTTTTGCAGTAGCAGTCAATGTTGATCCTGAAGTTTTAATTGTTGATGAAGCTCTCGCTGTCGGTGATGTGGTGTTTCAGCACAGATGTATGCGGCGGATGCGAGCTTTGATGGATTCTGGGGTAACAACCCTATTTGTCTCTCATGATTCCGGGGCGATTAAAACATTATGTAATTCAGCTGTGATGATTCATGACGGGCAAATATATACTAAAGGGTTGCCCAATGCCGTCATTATAGAATACATGAAATTACTTACAGAACTAGAATTGGAGTTAGCGCAAGTTGATGATGAAACTAAATCTAGCGAGCAAAATAACTCTCCTGGCTTAAGTTGTAATGGAGTTGACATAGCCCAACAATCTTCAAAAAGAGTCAAGCCAAAACGTAGAGGAAACGGTAAGGCTGTTATAGAGGAAGTACAGCTACTTGATCAATTAGGAGAGTACACTAGCGAAAGTCCCATTTTTGCATTTAATGAAGAAGTCACGTTGATAATTAATTTAAAGGTAAACCAGCCACTACAAGGGTGCATTGTTGGTTTCTATATTTGCGATAAGAATGGAAATGAAATTATTGGTAGCAATACTTTTGAAGAGAATTATCCAATAGGAAAGTTAGAGCCAGGAGAGAGTCTGCAATTTGAATTTCAATTTAAGTTACCTTTAAAAACTGGTTCTTACAGTCTGACAGTAGCGGGTACGGAAAGCTATTCAGCTATAACTTTCGACTGGATAGATAATGCAATTGTTTTTCAAGTTCTGCCTCCTAATACAGGTAAGCATATTCATGCTTTAGTTGCTCAACCAATGACGGTAAATATTTTAAAAAATTCTAACAATTCCAAAAAAGAGGGAATAGCCAATTATGTATAGTAATAATTTAAGTAAACAGATACCTATCAACGATGAAGTAGCAAAATTGACTGGAGTCATTAACCATTTTTCTAAAGCGTATTATGATACGCCAATAATGAATGGTGAACCAGTATGGAAAAATACCTATTGGTTGGGAATCAAAGCTTTAAAATGTCCCCTAGATTTGTGGCTCTATCAAGAAATTATCAGTAGTCAAAAACCTGATTTTATTGTTGAGTGTGGAGTCGCTTTTGGAGGCACAACTGCTTTTCTGGCTGATATGTGCAAATTAGTTGGAAAAGGAGAAGTCATTGGTATTGATATTAACATTTTAGAGCAAACTCGTCAGGACTTAAGTAGATACGAAAATATTAAACTTATACAAGGTAGCTCCGTTAGCTTAGAGACTGCACAGCAGATTTTTCAAATAGTAGAAAAGAAAAACACTCTAGTTATTCTTGACTCAGATCACTCTAAAGATCATGTGCTGCAAGAAATACTGATATACAGTGAATTAATACCATCTGGTGGCTATTTAATAGTCGAGGATACCAACTTAAATGGTCATCCTGTTCTACCAGAATTTGGTAGCGGACCAATGGAAGCAGTCGAAGAGTTTCTTGAGAAGAATTCAAACTTTTACATAGACAAAGAGTGCCATAAGTTTCTGACAACTTTTAACCCAAATGGCTATTTAAAAAGGTTATAAAGAATAAAATTAAGAAACTTAATCGCCACTGAATGTGCTTTAGTGGTAAGTTAGAAGGTTAATTTATGAGTAGTAACTGGAAAAAAGATTATCCATCATACCAAGAACTTAGTGAAGACGAACTGGACGAAAATCATAGTTTAAAGAAAATGTTCCGCTTGGTAGGAGAAAACAAGCGAGTCATAGATTTTGGTTGTGCAACTGGTTATTTTGCTCAACTACTAACAAAAAAAGGATGCCAAGTAACGGGAGTAGAAATTAACCAAGACGCTGCAAAGATTGCTGAACAATATTGTGAACAAGTCATCGTAGCCGATTTGGATTTTGTGTCTCTGACTGAAGTGCTGGCTGGTCAAAAATTTGATGTAGCTGTCTTTGGAGATATTTTGGAACATCTGCGGAACCCGTGGAAAATTCTAGAGGAAACACACCACTTATTGAACCCAGATGGATATGTGGTAGCTTCAATTCCCAATATTGCTCATGGTGCAATTCGTTTATCCTTGTTGCAGGGTCACTTTGAGTATACAGAACTAGGAATTTTAGATTCTACGCATTTAAGATTTTTTACACGCAAAACAATCGTGGATCTGTTTGAGCGTTCAGGATACTCGATTGGTAAGATTGATTGTACTAAAGTACCTGTGTTGTCTGATATTCCTCTATTACCACATATTGATAAAAATGAGTTTAGCATCGAACTTATTAATAAAATTGAACAAGATGCAGAGGCAGATACTTTTCAGTTTATTATACGTGCATTTCCATTATCAATAGAAGGTAAATATGCAGCATTAAATGAACAATATTCTCAACTGAGAAATCAGCTAGAACAATCACAATCGCAACTACAACACACTCAAGCAGAACTAGAACAATCACAATCGCAACTGCAACACACTCAAGCAGAACTAGAACAATCACAATCGCAACTGCAACACACTCAAGCAGAACTAGAACAATCGCAATCGCAACTGCAACACAGCCAAGCAGAACTAGAGCGATCGCAATCGCAACTGCAACACAGCCAAGCAGAACTAGAACAATCGCAATCGCAACTGCAACACAGCCAAGCAGAACTAGAACAATCACAATCGCAACTGCAACACAGCCAAGCAGAACTAGAACAATCACAATCGCAACTGCAACACAGCCAAGCAGAATTAGAACAATTAAAAGCTACTATCACCGCGATGCAAACAAGTAAATTTTGGAAGTTGCGGACACAGTGGTTAAAGCTGAAAAAACTTAGCCGAATGGTTAAAGAATATTAAATAAATTGTTGTAACTATAACTGCTATAAATTGAAACTGACACAACTTTCAACTCGAATGGTTTTCAAAAAGGATTTATATGTCTAACCTACCCACAGTTAGTGTTATTGTACTTAACTATAATGGTCTGAGGCATCTACAAGAGTGCTTCTCCTCATTGCTCAAGCTTGATTATCCAAAAGATAGGCTTGAGTTGATGTTAGTAGATAATGCCTCCATAGATGGTTCTGTAGGCTATATTCAAGCTACTTATCCTCAAGTACGAATTGTTCGCAATCAAGAAAATTTGGGTTTTGCCTCAGGAAACAATCGCGGTGCGCGTGAGGCAACAGGTGAGTATATTATATTTTTGAACAATGATATGTGGGTAGATCCCCAATTTGTCCGGGGACTGGTAAAAGCTCTACAGAGCGAACCTGGAGTGGTCAGTGCAGGAGCTAAAATTCTCAATTGGGATGGAACTCGGTTTGATTTTGCTGGGGCAATTTGTAATTATGCTGGGTATGCTGCACAGGTAGGTTTTGATCAACCTTATTCCCCAGAGAAGTTTAATGAAATCAAGCCAATGCTATTCCCCTGCGGTGGTGCGATGATAGTTAACCGACAGGTATTTCTAGATGTAGGCGGTTTTGATGATAACTACTTTATTTATTTTGAAGATGTTGACTTAGGCTGGCGATTGTGGCTGTTAGGATACAAAGTTGTTTTCGCTCCAGATGCCATTACTAATCATCGTCACCACGGAACGATGAAAAGTTTTGCAAATAGCAGGCAGATGGTGCTTTACAAACGCAACTCTCTTTACACAGTTATAAAAAATTATAGCGATGAAAATTTAGGTCGCATTTTGCCTGCCATTTTACTATCTGCAGCTAGTGGTGTAGTTGAACAAGCTGTAGCTTCTGGACAGTTAGATAAAGACGCTTTTTATATTAAGAGTACTAAAAGATTGGACGATTCGCCCATCTCTCTTGATAAGTTGAATGTGAGTGCGTTAGTGGCTATGCAAGATGTGGTGGAGCATCTACCACAAATTATGGAAAAACGACGTTTTGTCCAACAGCGACGTCAGCGTTCCGATCAAGAAATTGCTCATCTGTTTGAACCATTCTTCTTAGGCAACATTCCTGGAGTTAGTCAGCCAACTTCTTATGCCGCTACAGCCGCATTTGATGTTCAAAAAATATTTGCCAACGTTTCTCGGCGAGTCTTAATTATTAGCCCAGATCTTCTACCTTATCCAGGTTTACCTACAGTCGGTTCAGGACTTCGTGCATGGGGTTTAGGGCAAGGACTCAAGAGTCGAGGTCATGAGGTAATATTTTCCATTCCACGGGCAGCACTTAGAGCATTTGAGAATGTTGTTGCTCCGGAAGTCCTCAACCAGGCTTGGGAGCATGAAAGAATGATCGATACGATTAATAAGGTTCAACCAGACATTATAGTGGTATGTGGTTGGCCAAATATGCCCTTCTTTCCTGAGAACTTCTATCATACCCCTGTGATTGTGGATCAACACGGTCCCCATATTCTAGAGCGACACTTCCAAGGCTATGGGGAGCGAGAAAGTAATGCCCAGGAAAAGATCCGCGCCTTGCAAAAAGCTGATTTCTTTACTTGTGCCGGAGACAAACAATTAATTTATTTCCAATCTTGGCTGGAGCAAGCTGGCTGGACAGAGCAGGAACGGCAGGAACGTTCAGCAGCAATACCGATTTCGCTCTCTCCCAACCTACCAGAGCGTAGTCCCCAAGATGAATTGAGTTTTGTGTATGGTGGAGTTTTTCTACCTTGGCAAGACCCCACCATCAGTCTATCGGTGTTGATCGATATCATGGAGCAACGAAATGCAGGAAAATTGTATTTCTTTGGTGGTAAACATCCTTGGTTATCGATAGATACGGGAATTTTTGATACTCTGCTAGCACAATTGCAAAAGAGTAGTCACGTAATTGCACCGGGCACAGTACCACACAATGAATTGATTGCCAAATATACCTGTGCCCACGTGGCAATAGATGTAATGAAGCGCAACCCAGAGCGAGAGCTAGCCTTTACGACTCGCACAGTAGAATATTTGTGGTGTGGATTGCCAGTCATCTATAACAACTATGCCGAGCTGTCTGACTACATCCGCGAATACGACGCTGGGTGGATTGTAGATCCAGAAGACACTGAAGCGATCGCTGCTGTGATCAATGAGATATTCGACCATCCTGAAATTGTGCTCCAGAAAAGCAAGAATGCACAACGCTTAGCTCGAGAGAAATTAAACTGGGAAAAAACTATTGATTCAATAGATGGATTCGTCCGCCACCCAAGCATGCGATCTCGCCCATTACTGAATCCTCCCACTCCCAATGTGGCAGTACAAACAGAAAAACTAGCAACTGCGCCAGCAGAAATAGAGAAATTACTGGCACATCTTAGAGGGATGAATAGCAGTAAGTTTTGGCAGTTACGGCAAGCATGGTGTAAACTGAAGCGGGCAATCGGACTGGGAAGAAATAAGGTCGAACTCGTAGAACAATTACAGCCTCTGGTTCAATCTAATCAAATAGAACTAGAGACACTATACAAACTTATTACAGCAATGGAGAGCAGTAAGTTTTGGAAATTACGCAAAGCGTGGTTTCGACTGAAGCGAACTGTCGGGTTGGCAGGAAATGAGTGAGCAGAATCATACTATATAGGATGTGTATTAGCGGTAGGTATAGCTTCTCATGGCACGTGTGTTGGTAATTACTCCCGACATCTTACCCCTTGAAGGGCAGCCAACTACAGGTGCTGCTTTGCGGGCATGGGGTTTGGGACAAGGTTTACGCAGTTGTGGACATGACGTAGAGTTTGCTATGTCGCGGGAGGTTGCCGAGGCATGCAAATACAGAGGGACAGAAGTTCATCTCTTTGAACCAGAGACGTTGGATGAATTTGTTAGCAAGCTAGACCCAGACATCTTGCTATTTCAACATTGGCCAATGTTAGATGCTTTGAAGAATCCTTTAAGGGGTCACATAGTGGTTGATTTTCACGGTCCACTATTGCTAGAAACTCATTTCCGCGAACCAAAATACGTCGAGCAAATAGTTGGTACAAAGTTAGCATGTCTATCGCGTGCTGATTACTTCACGTGTGCTGGAACTAAACAGCTATACTATTACCTTGCCTGGTTACTAGTAGCGGGGATAGACCTGCATGAATTTCCCATTTCTGTCATACCATTCTCGCTGTCTCCAGACTTGCCCAATCACTCTTACTGGCCTGAAGAGCCAATCTTTGTATACGGTGGAGTTTTCCTGCCTTGGCAAGATCCGACACTGGGACTTTCAGTGCTAACTGAGGAATTAGAAGCGGCTAGACGTGGAGAACTACGGTTTTTTGGTGGCAAGCATCCCTGGATGACACTACCTTCTGAGCGTTTTGAAAAGCTTAGTCAGCAACTTAAAGGCTCTAGCCATGTACGCTTTTCCCCTCCTACACCAAGAGACAAACTGATTAATGAATATACAGGAGCTAGCGTTGCATGGGATGTCATGTCCCGGAACCCAGAACGCGAGATGGCATTCACCTCCCGTACAGTCGAATATCTATGGTGTGGTCTGCCTGTGGTTTATAACAATTATGCAGAGTTGGCAGAGTATATTGCAGAATATGACGCAGGTTGGATTGTAGATCCTGCCAATGAAGCACAAATTCGCCAAGTTGCACGAGAGATTCTGAATAATCCAGAACAAGTGCGGACTAAAGGCAAGAATGCTCAACAATTGGTTCGAGAGCGACTTACTTGGAATGTGACAATTGGTCCCTTGGATGCATACTGCCGACAACCATTCCGAGCTGCTCGTTGGAGCGATCGCCCTATTTTACAAAAACCAGAATCTACGGAATTCACTGCTCGGGTTATCAATCAAGTAAAAAAAATCCTGCCTCCCACTATGCGTAGACGGACAAAACGTTTCATTTCCCGTATGATTGAATTCAAAAAATAACAACACACGTTTTCAGCATTGCTGTACGTACTCTGGCTGTATTTTGTCATTAAAAATAGAATTATTTCAACACTTTCCTAATAAGATTTTCAGGAAAAATACTTGTATAATTCTACCAATGTATAACTTGAAGGTGTGAAGGTAAGAAAAATGAGAGCATTAGTAACAGGCGCAGCAGGATTTATCGGTTCACACGTTGCTGATCATTGCCTTTCTCTAGGCATGGAAGTCGTAGCAACAGATGACTTATCAGGTGGATTTGTAGAGAATGTTCCTACTAGCAGTAAATGGATTGAAGGTGACTTAAAAGATCCAGATTTTGTTACCTCACTTTGGCAATATGGTCCATTTGACTACGTTTATCATATAGCAGCCTATGCAGCTGAAGGGCTTTCTCATTTCATCCGGCGTTATAACTATCAAACCAATTTAATAGCGTCAGTAAATTTGATTAATGAATCAGTCAAAAATGATGTCAAATGCTTTGTATTTACATCTTCAATAGCTGTTTATGGTGCAAACCAACTGCCTATGACAGAGGAACTGGCTCCACAACCCGAAGACCCTTACGGCATTTCTAAGTATGCTGTGGAACTAGATTTGAAAGCTGCTCATGAAATGTTTGGTCTGAATTATATAATCTTCCGTCCTCACAATGTTTATGGTGAACGGCAAAACATTGCAGATAAATATCGTAATGTTATTGGTATTTTTATGAATCAGGTTTTGCAAGACCAACCGATGACTGTCTTCGGTGACGGTTTGCAAACACGCGCTTTCTCTCATGTGGATGATGTAGCACCTTTGATTGCTCGTAGTCCCCTTGTACCTGAAGCAATTAATCAAGTGTTTAACGTTGGTGCTGACACACCCTATACAATAATTCAGCTAGCAGAAGAAATTGCTGAGGCATTTGATAAACCCCTTAATGTTAAGCATTTAGATGCACGTAATGAAGTAGTACACGCTTTTTCAGATCACACCAAAGTTCGTGATGTCTTTAATCCTCCCGCACCTATTGATCTGAAAACAGGTATTCAGCGAATGGCAGAATGGGTAAAATCCCAAGGACCAGCAGTTCCCGTGGAATTTAAGAATATTGAAGTTTCTAAAAAATTGCCACCAAGTTGGGCTAAAAAATAGGTCATTTTGAGTAAGAACAGAGTAGCAGCTTACATCACTGCTTACAAAGATTATGCAGCTGTTAATCAGTGTATTCAGGCAATTCGTCAACAAACTTACAAGGTTAGTGCTATCTTTGTTTTAGACAATTCGCCTGTTTCACTACTAGATAATACTGACAGTTCAATCATAGTAAGCCATCACCCAACTAATATTGGTATTGGCGAGGGTTTGAGGATAGCAATACAGTGGGCGATTAGCCAAGGGTACGACTTTTTGTGGACATTTGATCAAGATAGCGTACCCACTGCTAACTGTCTTGATACTCTCTTGGAAACATACGAAAAACTGTCTGGCGATAATTATAAAATTGGGATTATCGCTCCTACTCCTATAGATAAAAGAACTAATGAAGTTGTAGAGGGTGCAGTCTATAATTGCGATCGCTTTATCGCTTATAAGCATAACAGCAAAGTTGGTTTCTATGAGTGTGATGCACCTATCACCTCTGGTTCTCTAATTTCTCTGAGTGTAGCAAAAAATATTTCGCTTCCTAGAGGAGACTTATTCATTGATGGCATTGACCTTGATTATGGATTGCGTCTTAGACAACAAGGTTTTAAAAATCTAATTGTCCCTAGTGCAATTATGTACCATAACTTCGGTCAGCCTATTAAAGTCAAATTTCTGAATAAAGAAATTTTTGTACACAAATACTCTGCTCTTCGCCACTACTACATTTGCCGAAATCACACATATCTATCCACACGCTACGCAAAAGGATGGTACAAACTCACAAGCTGTCTGCGGCGCTTAAAATTTCTCATCCGTACCCTAGCTTTTATCTTGATGTATGATTCTGAAGAAAGGGTGATAAAAATCTGGGCATGCTTATTAGGAACGTTTTATGGTTTAAAAGGCAAGCTTGGTAAAACTTGGCAGTGAACTATCAGTTATAGCCAGTTGTCTCGAAAGGACTACCCGGCGTAACTAAGCAACTGCTGTAGTTGACAGAAGCTATTTGGCATATAGTCACACTTCAGTTCCTATAGCCAGTCGCACTCCCCAAAATACGATGAGAAGTGCGATCGCCACCCAATCACCTGTTTTCAGCCGTAAGTCGTGCCATTGCACTCGATGTTCGTGAGGACTCGTAAAACCCCGCACCATCATCGCGCTAGCCATTTGCTCTGCCCGAAGTAGCAAATTTTCCAACAACCGTTGTGCAACCAACAACCAAACTTTGACAGCTCCTTTCAATCCCAGCTTTTTCCAATTAATCGCCCTTGTCATTACAGAACGAATTAAATTCTGGATTTCTTCTAAAACTAGAGGAATAAACCGCAACGATAAAGTTAAAGTCAAAGTCATTTCAGTGACAGGTAATTTAAACCGTCGCAAGGGTTGCATTAAGCTTTCTAGAGCTGCTGTGATTTCCTCTGGTGCGGTTGTCAGCAAATATAGGTTAGTAGTGTAAATCAAGGTAAATACCATCGTACTCACACTGATTGCCAAATCCAACGAACGGCGAGTGACTTTAACTGGACCTTTGTCAATCAGTAGGTATCTGTAGTCTTTTTGGTTGTTTGTTGGGAGCGCTGGAGTTGAAGGAGTCGCAGCTGATTTTTCTGTTAAGACTTGTTGGTTGGTTGGCAGGCGCGGTTGATAATTTATACCAAGCCCATCAGGACTGATAGATATAATCACTAGCACAAAAAAGCATAATGTCAACAGCCAGACCATTTGCTGCCGCCAAACTCGCCGGGGAATACGTGCCATTAAGGTAGCAAGAATCAACACGACTACCAACAGCACGCGCCATAAGTTGTTGGCAAAAATATACGTTGTGAGAAAGCTCATCAACCAAACCAACTTGACTCGCGGGTCGAGTTTGTGTAGCCAAGTTTGAGGTTGTTCTAAGTAAAGACCAATGGGCAGCGATCGCAGTAAATCCATTTTTTAGAAGAAAGAACAGTGAAGATTGAAGATTCAAGAAAGAAAAAGTTTCACTCTTCTTTCTTTATTCTTCATATCTTCATTTACACGCGGGTGGCGCGATTCGCACTACTACCACTTTCGACATCACGAGTTTTCTTACTCCGCCATAGTATACGGATAGGAGTTCCTTGAAAGCCCAAATGTTGCCGAAATTGTCGCTCAATGTAGCGACGGTAGTTGTCGTTGAAGCGTTTGCCATCGTTGACAAACAATGCTATTGTAGGCGGTTGAGCGCTGACTTGGGTACCATAATAAATTCTGCCCTGACGCCCACCGCGAGAAACTGGCGGGGAGTGCCGACCAACTGCTTCTTCCAAGACTTCGTTGATCACCGCTGTGCTGACACGGCGTTTGTGCGATTCGGCTGCTGTATTCACCAACTCCAAAATCTTTTCCACCCGTTGCCCAGTCAAGGCGCTGACAAAAATGGTTTGCGCCCATTCCGTGAAATGCATCCGTTCTTGCAGATGTTTTTCGTAATCATAAATCGTGTGAGAGTCCTTTTCGATAGCATCCCACTTATTAACCACGATAATGCAAGCTCGACCTTCTTCGACAATCCGCCCAGCTAATTTTTGGTCTTGTTCGGTGACACCATCAAGAGCATCTATCACCATTAAAACCACATCAGCGCGACGAATTGCTTTAAAAGCACGGTTGATGCTAAAGAATTCGGGACCATAATCCACGTTCTTCTTTTTGCGAATTCCTGCCGTGTCAATCAAGCGGTAAATTTGCCCATTTCGTTCCACAACAGTATCAATCGCATCGCGGGTTGTACCAGAAATTGGGCTAACAATTGCCCTTGCTTCTCCCACGAAAGCATTCAATAAGCTGGATTTCCCGACATTCGGGCGTCCCACAATAGCCACTTTAATTTCATTGGTTTCTGGGATTTCTTCTGTCGGTGGCAGATGTTTAATTAACTCGTCGAGTAAATCTCCTGTGCCGCTTCCATGAATGGCAGAGATGGGGAAAGGTTCACCCAAGCCCAATTCCCAGAATTCGCTAGCTTGCATTAAACCTTGTTCTGGGGATTCACACTTATTAACACTTAACAGAACAGGAACAGGTTGTTGTCGCAACCACTGTGCGACTTCTTCGTCAGCGGGTGTTGGTCCAGTTTGACCATCTACCACAAAAATCGCGGCACTTGCTTCTGCAAGCGCAGCCATAGCCTGTTGGCGAATCAGTGGTAAAAATTCTGTATCGTCATTAAATACCAAACCACCAGTATCGACAACGAGAAACTCGCGATCGTTCCAGTAGGCGGGTAAATATGTGCGATCGCGTGTCATACCTGGTTCGTCATGAACAATAGCAGATTTTTCCCCGGCAAGGCGATTGACCAGAGTAGATTTGCCCACATTCGGGCGACCAATAATAGCAACAATAGGAAGACCCATAACGGGATGCACAATGCTCCAAATCTCTATTGTAGCGATTTGGGGTAGCAAAGAGTGATAAGTGGCAACGTGAAATTATTAAGTGTGAAAGACGAGTTTTTTTGACCTTTAGAACAGTGATTCTACCTACTTAGGCGATCGCCTTTGGCGGCTCCCAATGTGAGCATCGCACTTTTCGTAAAGAGCTTTAGACTAGGTTAATTATCCTAGAAATATAGCGCTTCTCGTTTGGATTACTAAACAAACAAAGTGGTCGTACATAAGGGATTTCCAACAAATAAATTATCCAATAAGAGTGGGGTGGGCCGGAAAGCCCGCCCAGTTTATTAGGACGGGCTAGAAGCCCATCCCACAAAAAAAAGTTGGATATTTTTTAATTTAGAAATCCCTAAAATAAAATAGCCCTGATAAAAAGGAGGAATAATATGAAGACTATCGAAACAATTGCCACCGTTACAGCAGACGGCAAAATCACAGTACAGTTACCACCAGATATCCCAGCAGGTGAACATAGAGTCGTAGTGGTGATTGATGAACAGCCTTTACCCAAAAAAACAGAGACAAAGGAAAAGCGATCGCTGCTAGATTTTCCTGTGATTCATGTTGATTATTGGTCTGAAAATCTTTCTCTAAGACGTGAGGATATGTATGATGATTGGGGACGGTAACACTGTATTTTAGGAGAAATGAGATGAAAGCGATTACGACAATTGCTACAGTTACAACAGATGGAAAAATTACCGTGCAGTTACCACCAGATATCCCAGCAGGTGAGCATCAAATTGTAGTGGTGATTGATGAGAAACTAGTCACTAAACAAAAGCGTACACCGCTGAAATTTTCCTCGTATCCTTACGGATTAGTCTCGGAAAGCTGTACTTTCCGCCGAGAAGACTTATATGCAGATGACTGATAACCCTGTCTTCATCGACACTAATATTTTGGTTTATGCCAATTTAGCTTTGTCACCGTTTCACTCACAAGCGACGGAACGACTTCAAGCTATGGAAGAACAGGAAATTGAACTATGGATTAGTCGCCAAACTCTCAGGGAATATTTGGCACGGAAACAGGATTTATCTTTAGCAGAAATGTTGCGGCGGTTGGAGAAAAAGCGACTAGAGGAACGTTCTCTTTCTCAGTCCGCAGATGATATGACAGCACAGCAGGGTGTGCAAGCCGCCTTTGAGTTAAGTTGGCAGGAATTAGACAATACCGATAAGCAACTAGCGTGTTTACTGAGTTTATTTGCCCCTGCACCGATATCTTGGGAGTTGATAGAACTGTGCTTACCTGATGTAGATGTAGAGGAGTTAGAAGAAAGTCGGGATGATAAGCTGATCAATTTGCATTTGCTACAGCGTAAGGAAAAGGGAATTTATCAACTGCATCCACTGCTGCGGGAATTTTTTCAAGCGAAGTTGACAGAATTAGATCCCCCCAACCCCCCTTATCAAGGGGGGCAGTTAGATTCCCCCCTTTTTAAGGGGGGGCAAGGGGGGGATCTCAAACAAGCTTTTGCCACAGCAATGATAGCAGTCGCCAAGCAAATTCCTCAAACCCCTACCCGTGAACAAATTACCGTTATTTCCCCCGTCATACCTCATCTGGCAGAAGTCGCCAAGAATCTTATTCAATATGTCACCGATGAAGATTTAATTTGGGCTTTCTTCGGTAATGCTTCATTTTACAATGATCAGGCAGCACCTTGGTATGGCGACGCCTGCTCTTAGATGAACATCCCCATGTCGCAACTAGCCTCAACAACCTGGCGTTACTTTACCATTCCCAACGAAGATACGCAGAAGCTGAACCACTGTACCAACAAGCTTTGGAACTATGGCGACGCCTGCTCTTAGATGAACATCCCGATGTCGCAACTAGCCTCAACAACCTGGCAGAACTCTACCGTTCCCAAGGAAGATACACAGAAGCTGAAGCGTTGAACCAACAAGCATTGGAACTAAGGCGACGCCTGCTCTTAGATGAACATCCTGATGTCGCACAAAGCGTCAGCAACTTGGGGGAACTCTACCACTCCCAAGGAAGATACACAGAAGCTGAAGCGTTGAACCAACAAGCTTTGGAACTAAGGCGACGCCTGCTCTTAGAGGAACATCCGTATGTCGCACTCAGCCTCAACAACCTGGCAGAACTCTACCGTTCCCAAGGAAGATACACAGAAGCTGAAGCGTTGAACCAACAAGCTTTGGAACTAAGGCGACGCCTGCTCTTAGAGGAACATCCGTATGTCGCACTCAGCCTCAACAACCTGGCAGAACTCTACCGTTCCCAAGGAAGATACACAGAAGCAGAACCTTTGTACCAACAAGCATTGGAACTAAGGCGACGCCTGCTCTTAGATGAACATCCCGATGTCGCATTTAGCCTCAACAACCTGGCGGGACTCTACCGTTCCCAAGGAAGATACACAGAAGCAGAACCTTTGTACCAACAAGCATTGGAACTAAGGCGACGCCTGCTCTTAGATGAACATCCCGATGTCGCATTTAGCCTCAACAACCTGGCGGGACTCTACCGTTCCCAAGGAAGATACACCGAAGCTGAACCTTTGTACAAACAAGCTTTAGAAATTCGTGAGCAACGGTTAGGGGTAAATCATCCCCACACTGTCACTGTTCGTGAAAATTTGGCAAATCTTCGCACTCAATTGGCTTCAGAGCAGTAAAATTCAAGTTCTCAGCTTCAAAAATGATATCACAGCAATTCTCGTTTGGATGCAGACGCTTTGACCCCACCCCTGACCCCTCCCCCTCCGGGTATCTCCTGAGCCCTTCGGGCACGGCTTGAGGCCGAACGGAGACGCTACGCGAACGCCAGTCGCCTACGGCGGGAAACCCGCCTGCAGCGCTGGACTCACCGCAAGCGAGGAGGGGAAAATATTCCCCCTCTCTGCCTTGCGGAGAGGGGGTTAGGGGGTGAGGTTCCGAGTGTATCGCAACGAAGAGAGAACCGCGATATATAAAATTTAACTTTTTAGCCTCAACCATGAAGCTCTAATCTCGAAGTTCCGAGTTCCAAGCACGAAGTTCCGTGTTCCAAGCACCAAGTTCCGAGTTCCAAGCACGAAGTTCCATGTTCCAAGCACGAAGTTCCATGTTCCAAGCACGAAGTTCCGAGTTCCAAGCACCAAGTTCCGAGTTCTGAAGCTGAAGTTCCGAGTTCCAAGCACCAAGTTCCGAGTTTCAAGCTTGAATGATGGTGTTACACACGCGATCGCCCACCTAAAACTATCAAACCACGAGCATGCGATCGCCCAAGGGGGAGTGGCTGAGTCCTACGGAGCCGTTAGGCTTACGCCAATCGCTTTATTGCTGCTACAGTTCTGTTGCTACTAGGCGATCGCTCATGATATTTAAGAGTAGGGTTGGCTGCTGCTCGATAAATTTTCTGCATATCTCGGCAAATCTTGGTATTCTTGCCGAGATTTTTCCGGAAATTGTGCATATGTACGTGTATAATATAAATACGCTTGATTAGTGCGGGATCTCATAGCTTACTGGGCGTGAAAACCTTGAAATACTTAGCACGAACTAATTACAAAAAATTGAATATTTTTTAAGTCTCGTACTTGAAATTCGTTTCAGTATCTCTAACTGGGGATTAGTGGTCAAAGAACCACCAGCTACGAAGCAAGGGAACCAAGCTTCCAAGCGCTTCTAATCGAGCGAACTTATACCGTGGAGTTGAGCTTGCCCATATTTACGGACTAATGCCCAGATATGCTTCGGTTTTTAGAAGCGGTTAAGTTAAGGCAAATTATGAAGATAAAAGTCGTATTAGAACCCAGTGATGAAGGTGGATACACCGTTTATGTGCCTTCGCTTCCAGGCTGCATTAGTGAAGGGGAAACTCTCGAAGAAGCAGTCTTACAATATCCAAGAGGCAATAGAACTTTATCTTCAACCTTAGGAGGATAAATAATACCATTTTTCCATAAAAATGAGCTAAAGTAGCCCGCGTAGGCGGGCTTTGTTTGTGTAGCCCCAGTCTTCTAGACTGTGGGACGAATATTAAGCGATTTTTAGAGTTGTTATAAATGCGATCGCTGCGCTCACCTTAAATCCATCAAACCACGAGCATGCGATACTCGCAAAGGGAGCTGCCAGAGGCGATGCTGCAAAGCAGCCGCTACGCGATCGCACCCACCACCGCATCCTCACGGGCGATCGCCCACACAATTTATTGAAAAAAGACTTGCTTCATGCATCCTATATGTGCAATTATGTCTTCATTTGCCAAATAAATACTGTAAGTTTACCGATTTACCGTATTCAATGACAGAGATATCGCATTAATCAATTTTTAGCCAATCCGTCAAAAGTGTCCAACTAGTCGGAAGTTTCATCACTCAGACTTGGATGCCTATAACCAACGCGATCAAGACAGTAAGTGAGGAGTCAGATGCATGAATAAACGCAAACTGCAAGCAATTAGTCGTCGCCAGTTTGTGGGGACTGCAATTGCCAGTACAGTTTTGACATTGGGAGGTTCGAGCGTTTTTTCTGCTGTTGCTGCTAGACAAAAGCGTCCGAATGTGCTGTTCATTTTGACGGATGATTTGGGCTGGGGCGATATCAGTATTTATGGAAACACCTATCAAACGCCCAATTTAGACCAGTTGGCAAGGGAAGGAACCCGATTCACCAATGCCTATGCAGCGCAAACTGTTTGCACGCCAACACGGATTGGCTTCTTTACAGGTCGTTATCCAGCAAGATTGCCAGTTGGTCTTCAGGAACCCCTAGCTGGGGGCGAGACTATAGGATTACCGCCGGAACAGCCAACGATCGCTTCTCTTTTGAAAGGCAATGGTTATGAGACAGCGCTGGTTGGTAAATGGCACACTGGCTTTCTTCCCAACTACGGTCCACTCAAGAGTGGCTTTGACGAATTCTTTGGGAATTATAGTGGAGCGATCGACTACTTTACCCATAAGGATGGAAGTGGCAAACTTGACTTCTATGAAGGTGAAGAGCCAGTGGAAATACCAGGCTATGCCACAGACTTGTACACTGAGCGTGCTGTTGAATTCATCAAAAGACCCCGCAACAAGCCATTTTATCTCAGCCTTCATTACAATGCACCCCACTGGCCTTGGGAAGGACCAGAAGATGAAGAGTTAAGTAAAACTTTCTACAATTCAAATCCTTTCACTGCCGGAGGGTCAAAAGAAACCTATGCTGCAATACTGAAGAGCCTAGATGACGGAGTTGGTAAAGTCTTGCAAGCTTTGAAAGACTCTGGGCAAGCTGATAATACCATCGTCATTTTTGCCAGCGACAACGGTGGTGAGAGATACTCTGATATTGGACCTTTTCAAGGTAGAAAAAGCAGTTTGTATGAAGGTGGTTTGCGAGTCCCCACTTTTATCCGCTGGCCTGGAGTGATTAAACCAGAGCAAGTCAACAACCAAGCCATTATCACTCTGGACTTGACAGCAACAATTTTGGCAGCAACAGGTACTAAACCTGATCCAAACTATCCACTTGACGGTCAGAATTTGCTTCCAGTTCTTGTGGGCAAAAAACCTGTTTACCCTCGCACACTGTTCTGGCGCTACAAATCTAATGTCAGTGGGCGTGCTTCAGGACAGCTTCAAGCTGCTGTTCGTAGTGGGGATTGGAAGTACTTGCGGCAAGGAGAGAACGAATATCTGTTTAATCTTGCCAATGACGAAGGCGAAGAAACTGACCTCAAAGACGCATATCCCAAGGTGTTCCAGCAGTTGCGCGATCGCTTTGAGGAATGGAATGGGCAAGTACTGCCTTACCCAGCTTAAGGAAAAGCCATTCATGCAAGAACGTACAGTACGCCAAGAGGTATCATCCAGTAAATCTGACAGGCAAATCGCTGCCAAGCGTCCTGGTAAAGTACCTGATAGAGATATGGTCTGGATACCTGGCGGCACTTTTATGATGGGGTCTGACGACCATTACCCAGAAGAAGGTCCCGCTCATCTCGTCCGTGTCGATGGCTTTTGGATGGATCGCTACGCTGTCACGAACAAGCAATTCCAACGTTTTGTGAAAGCAACTGGCTACGTGACAGTGGCGGAACGTCCACCAAAGCCGGAAGATTATCCTGGAGCTATACCGGAACTGCTCGTACCAGGTTCAGCCGTCTTTCAGCAGCCCAAACATCGAGTGAATTTAGAAACTTGTAGCTGGTGGGTCTATGTGCCTGGTGCTAACTGGCGACATCCAGCAGGACCTGGAAGTTCTATCAAGGGGCGAGAGAATTATCCTGTCGTGCATATTGCCTATGAAGATGCTCTTGCTTATGCAGCTTGGGCAGGCAAATTGCTGCCGACAGAGGCACAATGGGAATTTGCTGCTCGCGGTGGGCTGGAAGGTGCTGTCTACACTTGGGGGAATGAATTTGCTCCCAAAGCCAAGCGGATGGCTAACACTTGGGAAGGCGAGTTCCCCTGGCAAAACTTAAAGCAGCGCTTTCCTGGGGCAGAACCTGTAGGCTCGTATCCTCCTAATGGGTATGGTCTGTACGAGATGATAGGCAACGTTTGGGAGTGGACAACTGATTGGTATCGAGACTCTCACCCGGAAAACAAGACAAAATCTTGCTGTATTCCAGTCAACCCCAGAGGCGGAACACAAGAAGAGAGTTTTGACCCAAATATACCGTCCCAAATACCTAGAAAGGTACTTAAGGGTGGTTCCTTCCTGTGTGCGCCCAACTACTGCCAACGTTATCGACCAGCGGCACGTCATCCAGAAACAATAGATACCTCAACGTGTCATATTGGATTTCGTTGTGTAGTCAATGTGTAGAGCCATAATTTAAGATGAACAAAGAACATAGAACACAGTAGTCATACCAATTCTTTGTAAAAAAAGCACTTTATCTTCCCTCAGTCTAGAAGACCTCTAGATTTTAAGGATTAGTGCATCCAACTTCTTGTTCCCAGGCTGAGCCTGGGAACGAGTTAAACGAGTTAGGGAGGCTCCGCCTCATTTTTTAAGAGCATCTTCAGGTCGAATTCCCTGCGTTACCAGCCCCAACCTTTTCTGCTTCGCCAATACTGGGCAACTCGTTCTTGCCACTGTTTCCAATATTCTTTCATCACTTCTGGTTCAAACCAAAATACCTCAGCTTCTCTGTCCGGTATCGCTACAACCAATAGTGCATGATTCACTTCAATATTATATTCTCGATAACACTCGTTAACTGCTCCTATGTAAGCTGTTAATTGTAGTGGATGTTCGTATAATCTCTCAATTGAACCTTTAGGTTTGTCTGCGGTTTTCCACTCGCAAATACAGGGAATTCCTTGATAACTAGCGACACAATCTACTTTGCCGGAATAGCTCATGTTGTAGTGAAAAACTGAGCCTTCTACAAGTTTCACTGTATCAATTTCTTCTAAAACAGGTTTGATACTTTCCCAATAAGCAACACTGCCTTCCGGACAAACAGGGTTTTCGCCAAGTAGAAAACGTTCAATTTGTTTGTGGGTTTGTGTTCCCCGACGACTCGCACCTGTTGTAATTCTCGTAGCTTCTTCTGTTCCAACACGCGCTTTCCAGTTTAATAACCTATCACGTTCCTCTTGTGGTTTGGTGGCGTTCAGTATTGTCGTGACACTCGGCAAGCGATTTCCTTGAGCGTCTACGTAGTATTGTTTACCATTTTCCCGCAAAGATTTGCCATTGATGCGAGGTAGCAGTTGGGTATTAAAGGGCATTGTATTTCGATGTCAAATGGTTCCTTTCTATATTTGAGCAATAGGTACGAGGCGATGCACCTTCGGGGCGCTAAGAGCGCGATCGCGCCGGCCGCGGGTACTGCGTGCCAACGCACTCTTAGCGCCCTTGGGGAAATTGGGCAAGCAAGACTGCCGAAGGCAAGCCTCAAACTAACCTACTTTGAAAACAAGTATGCTTAAAGGCATAATTCTCAAATTAGAGGAAAAATTTAGAAATATTTACTAAATTAAGAGTGGCTAGTAAAGTTTTCTTGATAGGAGACAACAAATTGAGCTAATACTGCTTTCAACTTGAGAAAGCGTATACTTCAATACGTTTTTTTTGTCTAGCACATTTTACACTAGAAATCAAAAAGCTTTATTGTATAATACCGACCAAAAAAATAACGCAGAGTTTTGGGGAAAAACAATGAACTATAAAGTATTCGCTGCTTTGGCTATAGCGGCAGCCATCCTTGGAATAGGAAGCAACGTTAACGCACAGTCTTCAGTTGCACCAAACTCAAATAGTAAGGATTACACAATTCGAGGAAATTCTTTAACTGGGATAAATAATAGAACAGCTGAGGATGATTTTGCAAGATTTTTTGCAGAAAGAAATTCTCCAAATAATGTTTCACAGCAAAATGTTGGAGAAAACATTTCTCCAGCTGATGCTTGGCAACTTGGCGATCAAGTCGAATTACGTCGCAGAGAACCAATCACAACTCCAAATAATGTGATTTTCCCACAAGGAGAGGATTCATTTTACAGTAATGACGGCGTGCAGGTGCAGATTGACTTAGATAACTTAGATAGAAATACAAGAAGGTAGCAATAATTCACTTTCACTCAGTTTTAACCAAAAGTTTTCCTAAAATTAGCCTAAAAATGCCAAAAACTCAAATTCCCTCCAGATTTTAGGGCTGCAACGCCCATAAACCTGGAGGGTTGTTCGTTTTGGGATTAATACACCGACTAGTACCGCAAGGCGGAAGTCATGCATTCAAAAGTCAAAAGTCAAAAGGCTGATTATGTGGGCTTTTCGCGCTATGAGTGAATGGTGAAGCAGCGCCCTTTGGAGGGTTTCCCGACAGCAGGCGACTGCTGTTCGCCGTCAGGCGTGCCGTGCCTCCTCCGGAGGACGCACGGTACAGGCGATAGCCGTGGCCGTACCCACTAGGCATACCCGAAGGGTAGCTTTATTTCCGCCGTCGTGTACTAGTGCCTTGTTTAGACTGATACGAGCCCATTTAATACGCCCTTTTACTTAGGTACTTTTGTCAACAGATAAATCTGCCTACGCTTTGCAGTAGAATTAGACCTTTAGATACAGGAGGGCAAAACGTGACTCGTGTAATTATCGTGCGCCACGGTCAAAGCAGCTATAACACCGAAAAGCGCATACAAGGACGTTCCGATGCGTCCACGTTAACTGAAAAAGGTCGTAGTGATTCTAGTAAAGTAGGCAAAGCCCTCAGTAATATCTTATTTAAGGCAATATACAGCAGCCCTCTGCAACGCGCTAAAGATACAGCAGATACCATCTATCATGAACTGGCAACTCATACTGAGCAATCTGCTGTTCCCCAAACTTCTGATAAGTTGCTGGAAATTGACCTGCCTTTATGGCAGGGAATGCTTACTGCCGAAGTAAAGGAGAAGTTTCCTGAAGACTACCGCACTTGGCAGGAAAGCCCCCAGCTGCTGCGGATGTCTGTCAAAGATGGTGAGCAAACAACAGAACATTTTCCTGTTCTAGCGTTGTACGAACAAGCGCGGCAATTTTGGCAAGAAGTTTTATCTCGCCATAAAGGCGAAACTATACTTATCGTGGGGCATAACGGTATCAATCGGGCTCTTTTGAGCACGGCGCTGGGAATTCCTCCACAACGCTACCATTCGATCCAACAATCTAACTGTAACGTTAGCGTACTCAATTTTTCTGGGGGATTAGAAGAACCAGTCCAACTAGAATCTCTCAATCAGACGCAACATTTGGGAGAAATTCTGCCTTCCTTGCGCCCAAATCACAACGGTGTAAGATTGTTGCTGGTGCGTCACGGAGAAACTGAGTGGAACCGCCAAACCAGATTTCAAGGGCAAATTGATGTTCCCCTCAACGACAATGGCAGACAGCAAGCGCAAAAAGCCGCTCAATTTCTTAAAGAGGTGGGAATTGATTTTGCCGTCAGTAGCACGATGCTGCGTCCCAAAGAAACAGCAGAAGTTATCTTGCAGTACCATACTGGTGTAAATTTGGAATTGCAGGATGGTTTAAGGGAAATTAGTCACGGACTTTGGGAAGGAAAATTAGAAAAAGAAATAGAGCAGGAATTTCCAGGAGAGTTGCATCGGTGGCGAACAGTACCGGCACAAGTCCAAATGCCAGAAGGAGAAAATTTGCAGCAAGTGTGGGAACGTAGTGTTGCAGCATGGCAATCAATTGTCCAAGCTGCATTGGCAAAGCAACTCAAAACCGGATTAGTCGTTGCTCATGACGCTACTAACAAAACCCTGCTTTGTCACGTTCTGGGTTTATCATCAGAACAGTTTTGGAATTTCCGTCAGGGGAATGGCGCAGTTAGTGTGATCGATTACCCATTGGGGCTAAGTGGTTTCCCAGTACTACAAGCAATGAATATCACGACTCACCTCGGTGGAGGCGTATTGGATAAGACAGCCGCCGGGGCGTTGTAGTGTCTAACAATTAGCTGTCAGCCTTTAGCCGATAGTTGATTCTAAGCTGAAAGTACACAAACGCACAGTTAAGAACATATAAAAGTTAAAAAGCTGATAGCTGATAGCTGATAGCTGATAGTCGGTAGCTAAAATGACAAGTGAACTGCTGCAACAAGTAAGGGTTATCGACCCTGTTTCTGGAACTGACCAAATCACTGATGTGCTAATTGATGATGGCTATATCAGGTCTGTTGCTAATCATATTTCTGATGTACCCAATGACACTCATATTAGAGATTGTCATGGCTTAGTTCTGGGACCAGGGTTGGTGGATTTGTACAGCCACTCCGGGGAACCAGGGTTTGAAGAACGCGAAACCCTCTTGTCCCTCTTACAAGCTGGTGCTGCTGGTGGCTTTACACGAATCAGTATCTTACCGGATACGTCCCCAGCCATCGATAACCCCGCTGTGGTAGTAAGCTTAAAAAATGAAGAAAAAAGAAAGAAGAAAGAAGAAATTCTTCCATCTTCTTTCTTACCTCTTCCTTCTTTGTACGTCTGGGGTGCAATTAGCCTAGATGTTGCTGGCAAGCAAATGACAGAATTAGTAGACTTGGCAGCAGTTGGGGTCGTTGGCTTTACCGACGGTCAACCTTGGGAAAATTTTGGGCTGGTACGTCGGGTGTTGGAATATCTCCAGCCTTTGAGCAAACCAGTCGCATTTTGGTGTTGCGATCGCGAATTGATCGGAAATGGGGTAATGCGCGAAGGTCCAGATGCGATTCGTTTAGGCTTGCCTTTTATACCTGCTAGCGCGGAAACTTCTGCGATCGCCGCTTTGTTGGAATTAGTCACCGCCACCAGTACGCCAGTACACATCATGCGTGTCTCCACTGCTCGTAGTGTCGAATTAATTGCATCAGCCAAAGCCAGAGGTGTACCTATTACTGCCAGTACCTCTTGGATGCATCTTTTACTTGACACGCAAGCAGTAAAAAGTTATAATACTAGCCTAAAACTGAATCCGCCCCTAGGCAATCCCAGTGACTTGGTAGCGTTACGGCAGGCAGTACGGACGGGTGTGATAGATGCTATAGCCATAGACCACACACCTTACACCTACGAAGAAAAAACCGTTGCCTTTGCCGAAGCACCACCAGGAGCAATTGGTTACGAGCTAGCATTACCCCTTTTGTGGCAGCATTTGGTAGAAACCGGAGAATTCACAGCTTTGGAATTGTGGAAAGCTCTGAGTATGAATCCAGCCAAATGTTTACAACAGAAAACGAGTACGCTTGCACCCGATCAAAAAGCGGAACTGGCTTTATTTGATCCCCAGCAAACCTGGAAAGTCGATAAGCAAAATCTGTATACACTTTCTAGCAATACATTTTGGTTGGGACAGCAATTAACAGGTCGGGTTGTGCAGACTTGGTGTTAGTTGATTTCAACAAAAAGTCTCCTGCAAAAGTCAATAAGAATGAAAATGAAACCACAGATGTAGACGCCGGAGGCGACTTCCCGGAGGGTACACAGATGCACATAGATAAATAACTAGTGTTCATCTGTGTGTATCTGTGGTTCTAAATATCTTTTTATGACTTTAGCAGCAAGTCTAACCAAAAACCCAGTTTCTTTTAAGCGAATAAGTTAACAAAAAATGGTTATCTCATACGACTTTTAGCCCAAACAGTGTTTTTGGGTGAGTAGCGCAATATCTAAGTCATCTCACGCAAAGAAAGCCTTTGCGGAGGAAGTACTTTTGTATGGAATTTGTAAGAAAATAAGTTTTAAAAGCAGACAAAATACAACTGTCAGCACCCCGCACTAAAGTGACGGGGCTTCATGCCCCAAATTTTAGTTAGCTGACCCGCTTAAGTTCTTAACTGAACTACGTTATTGGCAAGGTTAAAGTCCTACCTATGGATACAAAGCCAGTCTGTAGCTCTAGAACCGGATGGTTAAACAGTTTTACGAGGGGTAAGACAGTGCTGTCTGGATAGTACCGACCAATAACATTCTTCTTGGCTAACATTACTCCCGCAAGGGAAGGCTCATTTGAGCAAAAACCGTATGCGTACAGAGGGAAAAATTTCAGTTCGTAACTGCCCGAACGAAAGTAGATTGCAAAACTACACGGAATTGAGTACCTCCAAGGCGGTATGGTAACGGCAGAAAATGGTGTCCGTGTCGTGTTTCCTCCTTGGGCTAAAGCCACAAGGTTTCCACACTCGCGGGAAGTTTTTAGATGAGAATTCTTAACGCCCGCAATTTATCTCTAGAAGACGTTCAGCGTCTTTTAGGCTTTCAAGAACATTACAGCGACTCATTCATTCCACTGTTATCATTAGAACCTATAACAGAAGAGGAACAGCAGGAACTTGTGCAAATTCGGGATGACTTTCGGCGCTACCTTACAGCAGCTAAAGTTTCCAAAGGGCAAGTAAAGTTTCTTGTACTTGCTCCTTTGATGAGGTTGGCTGGCTTTTACCGCTACCCTATAGAGATTGTCCTAGAAGAGGACATAGCTGATATTGAAATTGAAGATGAAGATACAAAAATTAAAGGCAAGTTTGATATCTTAGCTGTTACCAAAGCTAAATATACAAAAGTTAATACATTTTTTTGGGTATTGTTGATTGAGTCTAAAAATACTCAGATTGATGTATCAACAGGATTGCCTCAACTGCTGACATACGCTTATAAAAGTTTAGAGCATCAAGAATCAGTTTGGGGTTTGACAACCAATGGCAGAAGTTATCAGTTTGTGAATATCCAGCAGGGACATTCTCCAACTTATCACGTGATGCCAGAATTAAATTTGATGGAAAGACAGCGTTCAATCCTGTTGCTACAAGTTCTCAAAGCAATTTGTCAGCTATAAGAGTGTATTCGCGCACAAAATGCCAGACGCTGCTACCGCAGGTACACCTATTCCTGGTGTAGTGCTATCACCCACGCGATACAAACCCCGTATCGGCGTGTGACATCCCGGAAACATCCCCTTACCCGCCTCAATAGCCGGACCATAACTTCCCCGGTACCTTCGTAGATAATAGGCATGAGTTAAGGGTGTGCCGATCAGTTCCAACACAACACGCTCTCTGATATCTGGGATAATCCGCTCTAGGGCACGATATAAACTTTGCGCTTTCTCGCGCTTTTTCTGTTCATACTCGGTGTTCCGTTCCCATCCCGCGTATGGTTCTAAGGTGTAGGCGTGAACCACATGATGTCCCTCTGGGGCAAGTGTTGCATCCCACACACTAGGAATCGATATCATGCAAGTATTTCCTGCTACTGTAATATCCTTGCTAGCGTCGTGAACTACGACGTGATGTCCTGTGAGATTTTCCAAGCCCTCGGCACGGATACCTAAATGTAAATGCATAAAGCTATCAACAATAGGTGTATCCAAAGCAGCTTTGCGGTAGGATGAGGGTAAATCATCGGGATGTAATAATTTGGTGTAAGTGTCCCAGATACTGGCATTAGAAATGACAATGGCCGCGTTGAGGATTTCACCGTTTGTCAACTGAACACCAACCACCTTACGTGGAGACGCGCCATGACGATGTAAAGACGCGCCATGGCGCGTCTCTACCAGAATTTGCTCGACATGGCATCCTAGGAGCAACTGACCGCCCCAACGTTCCAACCCACGCACCAAAGCCTTCACAATAGCCCCACTGCCGCCTACAGGATACTCAACAGAGGTACGAGAGCGTTCACCTAACATAAATGCTACCTCTGGCGCAATAGTGCCATGCGCCTTTAAACCAGACAGCAGAAAGCATTCCAAGTCGATCAGCCGCCTAACCCAAGGGTCTTGTACTGTTGCATCCATCACATTACCCACAGATGCCTGAACTAGGGGCAAATGAGGTAGCATCTTTAACAAAGATGGCAAATAACGTCCAACTAATACAGGAATCACCTGCCAATCTGCCCGCAAAGCCAAGGTAGGAATTCCTTTCATGGCGTCGTACAGTGGTAACAAACGCTCTTCAAACCGTTTGAATTCCTTAGCACCTTGGGGGGTAATTTTCGCTATTTCCTGACGGTAACGCTCAGCATTGCCATAAACACCGAAGGTGGTTTCGGGAAAATGGTAATGTCCAAAGGGGTCGTAAGGTACGGCTTCTAAGGATTCGCCCAAAACATCAAAAACTTGTTTGAGAGGATTCAAACTTTCGGCACTTGTCAGACCACAATAGAATGAGGGACCAGAATCAAATTCAAATCCCCGTCGTCTGAAGCTATGAGCAGCTCCTCCAGGTATTGTATGGCTTTCACAAACAATCACCCGCTTACCGTAACGAGCAAGTAATGCAGCAGCAGTTAACCCGCCGATACCACTACCGATAACAATGACATCACAAGAGCGCATTTTTGTCATTTGTCCTTTATTATTTGTTATTTGTCCTTTGTTGTTCGTCCTTTGTCAAATGCCTGTTGAATAATGACTCATAACTCATGACTAATGAAAGCGTGACTCATGACTAATGACCAATGACTGAACCGTTGATTGAACTGAAAGGCGTTTCTATATCCTTTGATAGCAATAAGGTTTTAGATAACGTGGATTTGACGATTTACCGAGGAGAAGCACTAGGAATCATCGGTCCTAGTGGTACAGGTAAATCAACAATTTTACGGGTAATCGCTGGGTTAATTGCTCCTGATTCTGGAGAAATTTATGTCCAAGGAGTGCGGCGAGAGGGGTTGATTGAAGATGCTAGAGATTTGGTTGGGATTGGCATGGTGTTCCAGCAGGCGGCGTTATTTGATTCTTTGACGGTGGAGGAGAATGTGGGGTTTTCACTTTATCAATACTCAAAACTACGGCGATCTCGTATTCGAGAACTGGTGAATGAAAAACTGGAGATGGTAGGGTTATCAGGAATAGGCGATCGCTACCCGGCGGAACTTTCCGGGGGGATGCGAAAACGGGTTAGCTTTGCCCGTGCGATTATGTCTAACCCCGATAACCCCAGAGACACTCCAGAAGTTTTACTGTACGATGAACCAACAGCCGGGCTTGATCCCATCGCTTCTACGGTGATAGAAGATTTAATCCGGCAATTGCAATGTACACAAGGAGTTTGTAGTACCTACGCCATTGTGACTCACCAACACAGTACCATTCGTCGCACGGCTGACCAGGTGGTATTTCTCTACCAAGGTAAAGTGCAATGGCAGGGTAGTGTCAGTGAAATAGATACTACAGACCATCCTTTGATTAGACAATTTATTAGTGGAAGTGTATCTGGACCGATTCATGTTGTTGGTTAATCAGTGCTAAGCAGCCACTGCGTTGCTCCCGCCAGTACGCTCAAAAGGGGTTTTCCTCAAGAGGAACTGCCGTTTTCCCGTCGCTGTTCTTGGAACGTTCGGGTTTTCCCCCCAACCCTAGCCCGCACCCTGCCTTAAGCCGGCACGAGGGAAAACGCCACTGACAACAACACCGGCTCAGCGCCCAAGGCAGTGGTTCCCCTCCTGGAGCTTATGCTCACCACACCCGCTGGCTCCTCCGTGGGGACTCCAAAGCCCCCGAGTCCCGCAAGTGGCGTGCAAGTGGCGTTATTGAATGCTGAATGCTGAGTGAGAATAGGTATTGTAAACATACTCAGCACTTGCAACTCAGGACTAATTGTTGATAGGAGAAATAAAATGCGATCGCGAACATTTCGAGAAGGTTCTGTCGGGTTGTTGCTCCTGCTAGGACTGGGAGTGTTTGGGTTAATTATTTTGTGGTTGAATAGATTCACTGCTGCTCGTAGTTCATACAAAGCTATTGTTGAATTTGACAACGCTGGCGGCATGCAAAAAGGAGCAGTGGTTCGGTATCGTGGCGTCAAGGTAGGCACTATTTCTGCTATTCGACCAGGACCAAACAACATTGAGGTGGAAATTGATATTACCAAATCCGACCTGATCATTCCCAGTAATGTCACAGTTGAGGCTAATCAGTCGGGACTCATTAGCGAAAGCGTTATTGATATCACACCAAAAACGCAGCTAGCGTCTGGGGTTGCTATTGCTAAACCCTTGGACAAAAATTGCAACCCCCAAATTATCGTCTGTAATGGCTCTCGGTTAAAAGGTCAGATTGGTATTAGTACCGATGAACTTATTCGCGCGACGACAGAGCTAGCTGATGTATACTCTAGCCCAGAGTTTTATAAAAACGTCAATAAAGCTGTGGAAAATACTGCTGTAGCTGCAGCAACTGTCGCTGAATTAAGCCGCAACCTCAATCTTACAAGCAAAAGCTTACAACAACAGCTCAACAACTTTGCCGCGACGACCAATACAGTACAACGAGCGACAACTCAACTCACTACATCCTCCACAAGAACCTTAAATCAAATTGGTACCACAGCAAATCGATTCGGTAATACCGCAGAGCAATTCGGTGCTACCGCTAGAGAAATTCGTTCAACTACCGGTCAAGTTAATAAGCTGCTTAACAACCTCGATACTTTGGTGACAAGCAACCGTTCTTCGCTGGTTACGACATTAAACAATATCACTGAAACTAGCAACCAACTGCGCCAGACAGTTAGCAGCTTATCACCTGTTGTCAATCGCGTTACCCAAGGAGAATTAATCAAAAATTTAGAAACTCTGAGTGCTAATGCTGCACAGGCTTCTACGAATTTGCGCGAGGTGACTAATAGCCTGAACAATCCTAATAACGTGTTGGTACTGCAACAAACTTTAGATTCTGCTCGCGTGACATTTGAAAACACCCAAAAAATTACATCTGATTTGGATGAGTTGACCGGAGATCCCGCTTTTCGGCAAAATCTACGGCAATTGGTAAATGGTTTGAGTAGCTTAGTGTCCTCTACACAGCAGATGCAGCAGCAAGTGCAAGTTGCAGATTCTCTAGATTCAGTCAAAGCTGTCATTTCCAACCACAATGCTGCAATTTCCCCAGCGAATACAAATCAACAGCAGATAAAGTTTAATCTCTCACCCACTGCTGCTAAGAGTGCCGACAACATGTTTCAACCTACCACCATTACCTTTACTTCTCCCCCAGAAAGCAGCAATCAAGATTCGTTAAGATTTAATACCTCAAACACTGCTGTTAAGAGTGCTGACAAAACGTTTCAACCGACCACCATTATCTTTACCTCTCCCACCCAAAGCAGCAATCAAGATCCGTTAAGATTTAATATTTCAAACACTGCTGTTAACAGTGCTGGCAAACAGCCTCCTCAACCTACCACCAGCCAAGTGAGACCTTCCTCATCTCAAGAAAACCTCTTGAGGCAATTGAGGGAGCATCGCCAGCAGCAGGAGCAGGGGAAGTAGGGGGATGAGGGGAATGATTTGTGACTTTTGACCGTTGACTAATTCCAATCTTCTTCTTCTTTTTTGCCCCGGCTTTTGTAAATGCCTCCAAGATTGTGTAAGGAGCGCGTTTTCTCAAAAAGTTCTTGTTCGCTAAGACCCCACTGCTGTAGGACTTTATCCAAGTCGCTTTGGATGTCTCTTGCACCAGGAAAGCCTTGGTAGCGGATTCGCAATCTAGCGAGTTCTGCTAAATTATGATCAGTCGCCTCACCAATTAGTAAATTCTCAACGATAGGGCGATCGCGATTGTACAGTGGATGCTGTTGGTCTTTATTTGCTTTGCTCATATAATTTTATTTTTCTGATTTGGATTTTAGATGGGGAATTGTTAGAGACGCTTTCATTCACCGCGTCTGTACATCTTAGGGTTGTCAAAAAAGTATCACTAACCACCAAGAACTTACTACTCATCAAACACCCGTCTTTATAGCTCTGTGTCTCGACTGACGGCAAACACACCTCAACTCTTACGGCTCTCACCACTGTCACTCAATTTTGAATAAAGATACATTGTCATTAAGAAAGTACACAAATGTTAAGGTGAGGGTGAGTCACCAAACGGTGCTAAGCAATGAGTGTTGAGTGAGCAGTAAAATTTCACCATAATCGGAAATGACTCAGAATTCAAAACTCAGACCTTAGCACAGCTGAAATCACCCAAAGCCCAAGCAGCAAGGGAGCAAGAACCCGATATGTTTGAACACTTCACATCCGAAGCAATTAAAGTCATTATGCTCGCCCAGGAGGAAGCGCGTCGCCTGGGACACAACTTCGTCGGAACAGAGCAAATTCTCCTGGGGTTGATTGGAGAAGGAACAGGGATTGCTGCCAAAGTGCTGACCGACTTGGGCGTTACTCTCAAAGACGCACGTCGCGAAGTAGAAAGAATTATTGGTCGGGGTTCTGGCTTTGTACCCCCGGAAATTCCTTTTACCCCCAAGGTGAAAAGCCTCTTCGAGCAAGCGTTTAAAGAAGCTCGCAGCCTGGGACATAACCATATAGGTACTGAACACTTACTCTTGGGATTGACTGAGGCTGGTGAAGGCGTCGCCGCTAAAGTCCTGCAAAATTTGGGGCTTGAGTTGTCGCAAGTCCGCACCGCAGTGATTCGTCAGTTAGGTGAAGCGACATCTGTTTCCACAGGTCGCGGTGGCAATCAAAGGCGCACCCAAACTCTCAGTTTAGAGGAATTTGGTAGAAATCTTACTAAGCTAGCAAAAGAAGGCAAGATCGACCCAGTTGTCGGTCGTGAGAAGGAAATTGAGCGTGCCATCCAGATTCTTGGTCGCCGTACTAAGAATAACCCCGTGTTGATTGGGGAACCAGGAGTTGGTAAAACAGCGATCGCCGAAGGTCTAGCTCAACGGATTATTAACCAAAATGTCCCCGAGATTTTACAAGACAAGGAAGTCATCAGCCTTGACATGGGATCACTGGTGGCTGGGACTCGCTTCCGTGGCGATTTTGAAGAACGCATTAAGAAAGTCATGGATGAAATCCGCACGGCGGGTAATATCATCCTGGTGATAGATGAAGTTCACACTTTGATTGGTGCAGGCGGCACAGAAGGTGGCATGGATGCAGCTAACATCCTCAAGCCAGCCCTTGCAAGAGGCGAACTCCAGTGCATTGGCGCAACGACCCTAGATGAGTACCGTAAGCATATCGAACGCGATGCCGCTCTAGAGCGTCGTTTCCAACCGATTATGGTAGGCGAACCATCGGTTGAGGAAACTATCGAAATATTATACGGTTTGCGCTCTGCTTACGAGCAACACCACAAAGTTCAAATATCTGATGCAGCTCTGGTTGCTGCAGCTCAGTTGTCAGACCGCTACATCAGCGATCGCTTCTTACCCGATAAAGCGATCGACTTGATTGATGAAGCGGGAAGCCGCGTTCGTCTGCGGAATTCTATGAAGTCAGCTGATCGCGAACTCAAGCGCGAATTGGCGCTAGTGACAAAGGAAAAAGACCAAGCTGTCAGAACTCAGGACTTTGACAAAGCTGGACAACTGCGTGACAAGGAGTTGGAACTCGAAACTCAAGTGCGTGATTCACAAACTGAGAAATCTGTCAATAGCCCCATCGTTGATGAGGAAGACATTGCTCAGATTGTGGCTTCATGGACTGGCGTCCCAGTGAACAAGATCACTGAATCCGAATCAGAGTTGCTGCTGCACTTAGAAGACACACTGCACCAGCGTCTTATCGGTCAAGAGCAAGCAGTTACGGCAGTTTCCAAAGCTATCCGTCGCGCCAGAGTTGGGTTAAAGAATCCGAATCGACCGATTGCAAGCTTTATCTTCTCTGGTCCTACAGGAGTCGGTAAGACAGAATTGACGAAAGCATTGGCTTCCTACTTCTTCGGTTCCGAAGAAGCGATGATTCGCCTGGATATGTCCGAATTCATGGAACGCCACACCGTCTCCAAACTCATTGGTTCGCCTCCTGGTTACGTCGGATACGACGAAGGCGGACAGTTAACCGAAGCCGTGCGGCGCAAACCCTACACAGTAGTGCTGTTCGACGAAATCGAAAAAGCACACCCCGATGTGTTCAATATGCTGCTGCAGATTTTGGAAGACGGTCGCCTCACCGATGCTAAAGGTCGGACAGTGGACTTCAAGAACACCCTGATTATCATGACTTCCAACATCGGTTCTAAGGTGATTGAGAAAGGTGGCGGTGGTTTGGGCTTCCAGTTCGCTGAAGATGAAGCTGAGGCTAGTTACAACCGCATTAAAACACTGGTGAACGAGGAACTCAAAGGTTTCTTCCGTCCAGAATTCCTCAATCGTCTTGATGAGATTATCGTCTTTACTCAGCTTAAGAAAGATGAAGTCAAGCAAATTGCTGAGATCATGCTGCGCGAAGTCACAAGCCGCTTGACTGAGAAGGGAATCAGCCTGGAAGTGAGCGATCGCTTCAAAGACCGTGTGTTGCAAGAAGGCTACAACCCCAGCTACGGTGCTAGACCGTTACGTCGAGCAATTGTCCGTCTCTTGGAAGATTCTTTAGCTGAGGCGATGCTCTCTGGTCAAATCGGAGAAGGCGACACAGCCGTTGTAGATGTTGACGATGACGGTCAAGTCAGAGTTGGTAAGTCGGAGAAACCAGAGTTGTTACTCGCAAATGTTGGCTAAGATTATACCACGTCATTTGTTGCTGTAACATTTGAAGACAATCCAACCCCTGCTTCATGCAGGGGAGCCATAAAGGCTCTTCTCTGGTAAACATTTTGTGAAATGGTAATAGTTATTTTTCCCCTGGTATCTCTACCAGGGATTTTTTTTGTGTGGCAAAGACAACACTGCTGAAATTACCATCACTCAGGCGCATATACACAGCAGCTTACCTCTTGGCATCTGGGCTTTGTGGTGAAGATTGAAATTCTTTGTTGTAAAGATTTGTAACAAATAAAAAAGCTTTGCGTAAAATGCACCTCACTAACCCGAGATATATATGGGCGAAAGCTTCTGCCAACCTCAGAAAATTCTCAGGAGAATCCTAAATGGTAATAGCTCAAAGTAACACCACTTTTACTCCAGATGCAGCGATTGTCATTCAAGGCGCTAATAACATCCAAACTTTGGCGGTAGCAGAGAGAAACCTGATTGAAGGGACTGACAACCCAGATATCATTTTTGGCACACCAGGGAATGATGAAATCAGGGCTAAAGGAGGCGACGATATCCTGTTAGGTACCACAGGCGATGATTTACTCGATGGTGGCAGTGGGTTTGATACTGTAGATTACAGCAACTTAGGACAAGCTATCACACTGCTTCCCAGAGGTGCGATCGGCGAAGGAAACTCAAGTGGAGGTCAACTCCAAAGCATTGAGAAAATTGTCGGACCTATTGGTCAAGCCAATACGATTGACGGTTCCAATAGTACAGGAGGAGCATCCTTCGACATCAACTTGGGAGCAAACCAACTCACTGTAAACAATATCCCCAATATCGGTTCGATTAGCTTTACGGTGGAAAACTTTGTTAATGTCACAGGAACGCCTTTTGATGACAGTATTATCGGCAGTGGTGGCAACAATACTCTTGATGGGTTGGGTGGCAATGATACTTTAACTGGTGGTCTAGGTAACGACACACTCCTGGGTGGAGATGGGAATGATATCTTACAAGGTACCACAGACGCATCAACCGTAAGTTCAAACGAGCAAGATGTCCTCACAGGCGGATCTGGTTCAGACAGATTCATTCTCGGCAATGCTTCTGGTTCCTTCTACAAATTTGCTGGTGACAATGACTTTGCTCAAATCACAGACTTCTCCTCTGGCGATCAGATTCAATTGGGAACAGGAGATGTTTACAATGTCCAACGAAATGATGCTGGATTTGACGTATTTGTGGTAACAAACGGCGTGAGAGATTTAATCGCGGATGTGACGGTCATAACAGGAACGGGAACAGCAAGGAGTACAAATACGGCGGGATTATTGGCTGGTTCTGATACTACTGCTGTCTCTATTTTGGATACTCTACCTGAAGGAAATTTCCAACTGACTTCTGGACAGACTTTAGGTAACTTTGTAGGTGCATAGCTTTGTACAGTGCCAATGTAATGTTTGTCTAATGTAAAAGGGCGGGATCGCTCTGCGAAATCGCCCTCACGGGCGATCGCCTTGAGTACGCTTTGTGCTATCAAACAAGCTTATACGGGCGATCGCTCATACCCCATCGCCCAAGCGCAATTTTTCAAATTGTACTAACGAGTTAGATATTTTGTTTGCTTCAAAATCATCCCGACCAAAAAGCCAATAATTACCCCAGAAGTATGACCAACAAAACTAATTTGTGGGGTTGTGTTGTCAAAGATGGCTTGCAGCACAATAAGTGTCAAAATTCCTCGCAAACTTCTAGCAGCTAGGCGCGTTTTTTTCCTTAGCCAATCGTGTAATAAGACAGCGGCAAAAGCACCAACAAGACCCATTACACATCCAGATGCACCCACGACAAAATCAGCTTGAGAATAGCCCATAACTGACATATAAGTAACAGCCAGCATTGAGCCAATTGCACAAGTGAAGTACAATAGTAAAAATCGCGGTATTCCTAGGGCAAATTCCACTAAGCGACCAAATAAATAAAGACCTAACATATTTAGTAATAGGTGCAAGAAACCGAAGTGAAGAAAAGCAGCGCTTAACAAGCGCCACCAACTTCCAGTCACAACTTCTTCTGGCACTAACGCACCTAAACGGTATAAGTTATTGACGTTGGTGCTACCTCCAAGTTTTACCTCTAGGGCAAAGGCAAGTACATTCAAACTGATAATTAAATATGTGGCAATTGGATGACGTGGCTTCAAGCTGATACCGCTATATGTTGCCTCATACTCTATTTCTGTAATGATTCTGGATAAAATCTGTTCGGATTTGTCAGTAAGTACTGATTGGGCTACAACCACAGGAGCGGACAAACGCCTTGCTACTGCGTTGCGGATGCGAACATCACTGCTATGTGCTATACTCAAAAATTGCTCACGAGCTATAATTTCATTTCCAGCCGCTTGGTCAACTGTTGCTAGCCAGAATAGTTTGATGGTGTTTGAATAATTTGCCAGTGAACCACTCAATAATGTTGCTACCTGTTGTGTTTGACCGCAGAAGGCTAGCACCAACATACGTGCAAAATTGTGCGTTCTCAAGTTAGGTATTTTCTCCAGGCTACGCTCATAGCGCTCCCAAGCTTCGAGCATACCATTTAAGTCGCCAGTCTCACCGAGCGCTCTTATGTAGCCGCTCAGCATATCGAAATCCTTGTGCAATACTGCTTCTGGTACGTTATCCTGTATCCACAGCAGCAGTTCTTCCCAACGAGCATCCATTTGGTAAAGGGTGACGGTTGCACAGCGACCAGTCGGTGTTGTAGCGGTTTGATAACGGTCTAAAATTGCAATAGCTTCAGCCATTGCTCCACGCTGACTTAATTCCATAGCGTGTAATAATTTCGGTTGCTCGCGCCAACCATCTAAGGGATGAAGCCAGGAAATCAGGCTAGCCACTCTGCTGGCTTGACCAAAGCGTTGTTGAGCAATAAGTTGGTCAACTTTCCTGTGACCAATGTTGGGCACGATGACTAGAATCGCCCACAAGCATCCACCAATCAAGCCACCCAGGGATGGAGTCAGATACAACAAAACTGCAACTGCAACCAAGATTAATCCTGACACTATAATCCAGCCACGATTATTCTTAGCAGAAATACGAGATGCACTCATCATCGTCGAGATGCATGATAGACACACTAGCCAAATCAGTATGTGATTGAGATCCATCGGATTGACACCAATCAGGAAATCCCTGGTTGTAGAGCAATTACTATTATGATTGTCTTTTGAGTATGCGTGTATTACACTAATACAAAAGCAGTACTTCCTCTGTGTAGCGACAGATACAAAAATTTTAGAAACAAAATATTAAGTAGAGTGCGCCTTATCATGTGGAAGCCACGCTTTTGGCGTCTACCTAAGCGTTACGCACCACCCAATCATAAGATGGTGCGTTAGGGCAAAAAACAATCAAAATAATAATTAACATTGGTTAGCGCCGTAACACACTATACGCAGCTATACTCACGAAAACAACGCGGGAGTGCGGAAGCCCCGAACTGTGTCTGTCAAAAAATTAAATGAATTGACAGACACACGTTATTTATATTTATATCGGGGAGGAAGCACGACACGGCTAATTTATTAGCCGTCAAACAAAGAGCGAATGAACTCACGAATAACGTCAGACTTGCTTCTTTTGTGGTTCTTGCAATAACGCTCAAGTTTTTCGTACTCTTCTTGATTAACCCGAATATGCAACTGTTCTCTTGACATCTTGTGTACCAATACGGTACATATATTATCTGCCGAAATAGCGAAGGGCGCTGTGGTAGCCACGCAGAAAGGGTCTCGCAGTAGGCAAGTATCGGAGATTGATACGCAAACCGTGGCTTAATGGGGGTGTCCGGGAATTGCCAAGGGAGGTAGAAGCAATATCGAGTAGTCGATGTTGAGTAAGCCATCCTCGAGGTTCAAGGGCTAGTGTTGCGAACCGTTACAGGAACCAACCGCTAGTTTCTTAGGGCTACTGAAAATCTTCGTTCTAGAAGTTGTAAGCGTGGCGAAAGCCCCTGGCTTCTAGCCGGGGGTAAGCTTACTACTTATTTGTTAGCATTTCTGGTAATTCTTTACCCTTAACAGCATTGTCGGAATAACCGGATACAGGAGGAACTTGCCAACCGTCTAGCGCGTCTTTAATGACACCAGCTAAAGGTACAGCAATCAGCAACCCCAACACTCCACCAATGTAGGTTCCCACTAGCAAAGAAATTAAAACCCATATTGGTCTAAGTCCTGTAAAACTTCCCAAGAGTCTCGGAGCAATAGCTTGGTCAATTAATTGGTCAATGACAACGGCTACAGCCAAAACCCTTGCTGCTAGCCAAAAATCATTTGACGCTATGAGGAGAGTGACTATGGCAAGACTAACAACATCACCGAAGGGAATTAAGCTCAAAATCCCTACTCCCAAACCAAAGACTAAAGCAAACTGGACTTGAAAAACTAGAAACAGTATAGTTAGTGAAATCCCCATCAGGAAAGCCAAAGCTACCTGACCAATTAAGTAATTTTGAAAATTCTGCTGAACAGATTGCCTTAACTGCTGACCAAAACTCAAGGGCAACTTCTTAAATAAACTATCCCAAATTCTCTCACCATCTATTAACAAATAAATAGTTAGTACGACTGTAATTAAAGCTTCGGAAATACTATCAATGGTGTCGAACACAATACTAAAGAGTTTATCTACCACATATTCCAATTCATTTGGTAAGTGATTGGTTATTTGAGTAAATATCTGATCGAAATTAACCTTCAAGCCGTGGCTAACTGACCACTCATTAAGATTCTGGAATTTTTGCTCACTAGAATCAATCCATTGAGGAAGTACTTTCGCCATTTCATGAAACTGATCTAAAATAATAGGAACTACAGTCATTCCTAAAGCAAATATAATTATTAAAGTTGATAAAAAAACTAATGTTACTGCAAAATTTCTTTTCACTCCGCGTTTTTGGAGAATCGAAACAGGATAATTCAAAATGAAGGCAAGTAGAGCTGCTAAAAGAAAAGTTGTCAATAGAGGTTGAAAATATTGAAATACTTGAACCGCTAGCCAGCCATTAAGAAAGACCAGTGGAAACAGTAGTGTCAAAATTAACCACTGTAGTAGTTTGGTAAGTGAAATATCCATACTAAAGAGTCAAAAATTGTAATTTGGGCAAAGCCCATTTATCATAATAAATCTAATTAATTACAAAGCATTCGGTAGAGACGCTCGGATAGTGCTTTTGATACTCTTGCCGTCTATAGCCAATCATTGTTGTTGATCCAGTTGCAGATCATCTCTAGCTCAGTTACAGTACACTGCTGAACCATGCATCGAAATCGATCCCCATCATGACGGGCGCGGAAGGTTGAATATGATGCAATACGGTTCGGTTAACGGTAGGCGTCACTCGCGCACGCTGCGGATACGGGCAGACAGATAAAGCCTGCGTAGGCAGGCTTCGTACCCTACCCTAGAAGCATCAGTAAGTGTTTGTGAATAATTGTTAGCAAAGTTACTACTGTTAATTAACCCTCAGAACCAGGTTCTGAGGATGGCGTGGGTTTGAGCCTTTCTCGCCAAGAACGTGTTGGAGATGAAGAACCTGAGGAGGGCGAGGAGTTGGTTTCAGGAGGTGTATACTGTCGTCTACTCCTTGTTGGAGTTGAAGAATCAGATTCTTGTGTTCTATATCGCCGTCGCCGTGGACGATCCGATGAGGATGACTCACTACTGGAACTTGATTCTTCGCTACGATAACGACGACTGTAGCGCCTTCTTGGTCTTGAGGTTTCCTCTTGTTGTTGCTGCTCCTGTTGATAATAGCGTCTCCTATTTCTGCGTCTTCTAGATGAATCTTCACTACTATCATCAGAATTTACTTGTTGATTTCTTCGTCTATATGACCTGCTGTTCGTTTCTTCATCGGATTGCTGGTCATCTGAGGTAATAGAGCGATTTATAATTCGCTTGGCTTTGATAGGTTTCGCCTTGATACTGGCTTTTCGACCTTCTAGCTTGGGTCTTTCAGGAAACTTTTCAACGGGTATTTCCTTGACTGCTTTTTCCATGAATTCATGCCAAGTGTAAGCAGCACTACCACTGCTACCGTCGGTGGGTTTGTTATCGTCATTACCTAACCAAACCCCTGCCACCATTTGGGGAATATACCCAATAAACCATAAATCGCGAGCATCATCGGTGGTGCCAGTTTTGCCAGCAACGGGTCTATCTAATTGAGCAGCACGACCAGTACCATTTTGCACCACGTTGCGGAGCATCCAGGTCATAATGGCAGCACTTTCAGCGTCGATCGCCTGCTTCGGCTTGAAGTCAGCAGACCAAATCACCTTTCCTTGACGGTCAAGAATGCGAGTAATACCATGAGGTTCTACGTGCAAACCTTTAGTCGCAAACGAACCATAAGCGCTGGTCAACTCCAGCAGATTGACTTCTGAAGAACCAAGTGCCAAGGAATACATGGGTTTGAGGTCTGATTGAATCCCCATTTTGTGGGCGAGTTGAATAATTGGTTCAAATCCCACTTTCATCAGCACCCTCACCGCAACAATATTGACGGATTTGGTGAGAGCATCCCTCATGCTAAGCATACCCCGGTAACCCTCATCAAAGTTTTTTGGTTCATAACCATCTATAACTAGAGGTGCATCGAGGTAGGTGTCGTAGGGGTCCATCCCACTTGCTATAGCGGCAGCATAAACAAACCCTTTAAATGTTGACCCTGGCTGACGCTGTGCTTGGGTTACCCGATTAAATTGGTTCTTCCCAAAATCTTTCCCCCCAACCATTGCCTTAATTTCACCACTGCGGGGATCAACGGCAACTAAAGCCGCTTGCTTAAAGTTTTCCCAGCGACCTTGATTTCGCAACGTTTTGGCAACAGTTGCTTCCGCCGCCTTCTGCCAATTCAAGTTCAGGCTAGTTTCCACTGTGACGCCTGCTTTTAGTGCTTCGGGGGAAACATACTTGGGCAATTCTTTTTGAATGTAGCTGATAAAGTAGGGAGCTTCTACTTCCCATCGCTTAGGCGAACTGGGTTTGATGTTGATTGGTTCTGCGCTTGCTGCTTGTTTTTCGGCTGCTGTAATAAATCCATCTTCCTGCATCCGTTGCAACACCAGATTTCGCCGCTGCTTTGCTGCTTCTGCATTCACTTGTGGTGAAAAGCGATTTGGTGCGGGAGGTAATGCCGCGATCGTTGCCATTTCGCTTAACGTGAGTTGATCCACAGTTTTACTGTAGTAAACCCATGCTGCATCTGCAACACCGTAAGCTCCAGAACCTAAGTACACCAAATTCAAGTAGCGTTCCAGAATCTCGTCCTTGGACAATTGTTCTTCTATTTTCTGTGCCAGACGAGCTTCCTTGACTTTTCGCCAGACAGTTTTCTCTTGTTTCAGAAAGAGAATTCTTGCGACTTGTTGCGTGATGGTACTACCACCTTCTACCACGTCTTGCGATCGCACGTTATTTAAAACTGCTCTGACAATTCCTTGGGTATCAACTCCATTATGTTTGTTAAATCTTCTGTCTTCCGAAGCAATAAAAGCTTGCTTAAATTTATCTGGTATTTCCTCTATCTTTAACTGTTCTCTAGTTGCTTCGCCTTGCTGTTGTATGATCGTTCCATCACCAGCTTTAATAGTCAGTGTACGCTCACGAACAATCGCGTTGAGTTCAGCTTTATCGGGTAAACTTTGGTCTATTGCCGCAATACCATAGCCTATAGCAATCATTCCACTAGTTATACCCAAGCCTGCCCAAAACCAATAGCGACGATAAAGCGGTTTATTACTGCCAGGAAGTTTGGAGAGTATCTGGTTCAGTAATTGGTTTCCCTTTCCCTGCTTGATTGGTGATTTCGTCTCCGAAGTGGATTCTTCGTTGTCAGTTTGATGACCAGGGGGCGGTTCTGGTTTCTCTTTATCAGCGTCACTCGAGTTTGCTGGTTGTTCCTGGAACCAGGAGTTAAACTTTACCACGTCAATTCCTCACTTCAAGCAGTTGCAATCTAACCGCCATAAAAAGAAAGTTTTTAGAGTTTTTAGATTAGTGCGCCACATTCGTGATAGTATATCACTTCATGATTAATTAAATATATTCCTTTTGGCAAAATTATATTATAATTTTGCGTTATTGTTTATACAAAATTATATTTGATTATTGCATCAAGCAATACTACTGTAGAAAGAATTTGAAACAAAAAAGCAAAACACGTTGCTTAAAACAGTGAACAGTGAACAGTGAGTCCAGCGCTGCAGGCGGGTCTCCCGCCGTAGGCGACTGGCGTTCGTCGAAGACGTGCCGAAGGCATACCCGAAGGGTGACCAGTGACCAGGCGTATAGTGTGGTTGTACTGACACCAACGCTTTCTGTGCTCTTGGTGGAGGACTTAAACCTTTCGGATGAAACTGATAACTGATAACTGATAACTGGTAACTGTTAATGAATGTTCATACTGCAATTGCTCTTGGGAGTAATCTTGGTGATTCTCGTGCTATCTTGGAAGCCGCTATCGAAACTTTAGCCCAAACACCGGGAATTCTCTTAGAAGCCAAATCAAGTTGGTACAAAACTAAAGCTGTCGGACCACCACAACCAGATTACATAAATGGCGCTGCAATACTGCGGGTGGAGATGCTACCACAGTTGCTGTTAAAAACTTTGTTACAAATTGAAAATAAATTTGGACGCGTACGACAACAACGTTGGGAAGCACGCACCCTAGATTTAGATTTGTTGTTATATGATGACTTAATTTTGAATACACCAAACTTACAGCTTCCTCATCCCAGAATGCGGGAACGAGCGTTTGTGTTGGTACCACTTGCGGAAATTGCTCCAGATTGGATAGAACCAATTTCCGGGTATGCTATTAAACAGTTGGTTAAAGCGGTAGACTGTTCTGAAGTACACCGATTGGTGAGCAACTTATTTGACCAACCATAAACACAGACAACGCTGATTTTTACATCCTCCGAAAGTGTTAGTCTGTGTCTTTTTAAACAATGGAATTCGCTTATGCCATTAGGTAGAGAATTACCCCAGCTGCTGAAAGAGCGCTTGTACTACAAAGGGCGCAAATTTAATTTTGAGGTCAATCGCTTACGTTTACCTAACAACGTAGAGGGAGAATGGGAATGTGTTCGTCATCCAGGTGGCGCTCTGGCTATACCCGTAACTCCAGAAGGTAAACTAATACTCGTGCGCCAGTACCGTTTCGCGGTTCAGGGAAGAGTGTTGGAGTTCCCTGCTGGTACATTAGAACCAAACGAAGATCCGCTAGAGACGATTCAGCGTGAAATAGAGGAAGAAACTGGCTACCGCGCCCAGAAGTGGCAAAAACTAGGAGAGTTTTTCCTCGCTCCAGGGTATTCTGACGAAATCATCTATGCTTATTTAGCACAAGATTTGGAAAAGCTGGAGAAACCACCAGCACAAGATGATGACGAGGATTTGGAAACAGTGTTTTTCACTCCAGAAGAACTGGAAAAATCTATTCTGGAAGGAGAGCCTGTAGATGCTAAATCAATTTCTAGCTTTTTCCTAGCTCGTCCCTTGTTGAATCAGTTCTATTCAAATAAAGCGGGAGGGTGAGAACCCCTACCTTTTAAGGAGGGACGGGATACCCGACACGTACGACTTCAGTCCGCAGCGACCTGTTAAGTACCTCAATAACATTATTGAACAAGACCACCGCTTTATCAAACGACTAGTGAATCCAGGGATGGGAGTCGGATCGGGAGTTGTTGCATAATTAAGAGCTCATTCATACGAAAGCTCTGTCCTTTAATTGTTTTTGCAACATAACCCTAAAAAATAACCATGAGAAAACTCATCCTCCGGCTGATCTTCGTCATTCTGGTGGTATGTAGATTGGTGGGTTACGGTGCTGTGGATAGCCCAGCGTCTGCTTCAGGCTGCGCGATCGCCACCCGTTCCGCCCCTATTAGCAATGGAACGTTGTCCTACAACGAGGTTGGCACTGGACAACCGATCTTACTGCTGCATGGACTATTTGCAGACAAAGAGCAGTGGAACAGTATGATGTGTCAGTTGTCTCTTGCGGGCTATCGGGCGATCGCTCCCGACTTACCGGGCTATGGTAACAGCACTCTTGTCGCAACGAGGGACTATGCCTTGGAAAATCAGGTTGCACTGCTGCACCAGTTCACGAATCAATTAGGAATTCGCTCGTTTGATATAGCAGGGAGTTCGATGGGAGGAGCGATCGCCACCCTTTACAGCCAGCGTTACCCGGAACAGTTGCGTAGCCTTGCCTTTATCGGTTCACCTTTAGGTGTGACTGATTGGGCTTCAAGCGTCAGAAATTCCATCTTTGACGGCATAAACCCCTTTATTCCAACCACCAAAGAACAGTTTGACCTGGAAATTAGCCTGCTGTTTGTCACGCCTCCCACCATCCCTGATTCTGTCAAAACAGAGAAAGTGAACGGCTACATCACTCGTAACCGTCACTATCAACAGGTTTGGGACATCGTGAACCTGTACGATGACGTTCTCTGTCAGGGGCGAGCAACTCAGCTTCCGACGCTTGCTATCTGGGGCACAGAAGACAAGATCTACGACATTCGTGGAGCTGATCGGCTGCAACGCTGTATTCCCGGAAGCAAAGTGATCCGATTACCAAAGGCAGGACATCTGCTGCTAATAGAAAATTCAGAGGAGGCAACTGCGAATTACTTAAGATTTCTCAATGTGTTTCACTCTAAAAGCACATTGCCAATGTCTTAGAAAGCAGTAATTTTTATGCGTAACTTCTGTATTTCGATGTAAAATCTACATTCTGTAGAGTGGTGTGGCAGTGCGTGCAGCATAGGTTGCCATTTATCCAATTGTTTTATAACCGTTAAATATTTAAGAAAACCATCATAACAAGAATAATGGCTAAAAATTTTAATAGTAATTCACAACTTCCCTTAAAGAGCCAAACTCCTATCAGTCGCACAGCAAAGCCAAGTTCTGAGTTCTACTCTATTTTTTCTGAAGAAGAAGTTTTAGGGATAATTCATGCATTAGAAGTCAGACGAGAAATACCTTTAAAGTATTCTTACAAAGGTAGAGGCGCAAAAATTTGGGATGATTTTTATCAAAAATATATTATTCCTAGATGGTATCGGACATCAAATGTAGAAATTGACCTTTTAAAAAAGAATTTTGAATACATTAATGGCAATCATCAAAATTGTGAGAAAGTTACTATTGTAGATGTAGGCTCAGGAAATTCATATCCTGTCAAAGAATTCATTGGTAAACTTAATAAATTAGGTAAAATTAATAAATATATTGCGTTAGATATTAGCGAAGAATTACTGAATTTATCCAGTAAGAATTTTAGTAAGTGGTTTCCATTAATAGATTATAAAAGTTACACACTTGACATAGAAAATCATTCTATACCAAAAAAATGGTTAAAAAATCAGGCTAGCCTTGAAACTGAGGATACAGCGAAAATCTTTTTACACTTAGGTGTGACAATTGGCAATCATCAAAATAGAAATGGAGTATTCAAAAACTTTAGAGACAGCATGGGGAAGAATGATTTTCTGGTGTTCACTAACGAAATTGGTTCTAACTCTCAATGGGATGGAAGAGTGAGAGGTGGCTGCAAGTATCATGCAGAACAAGTTTATGCATGGATTAAAAACAAGATTGGGATTAGGTCGCAAGATTGTGAACTTGTGAGAAAGTATGATTTAGAAACAGATAGTGTAGTTGCCAATATGAAACTCCGTCAGGGCTATACTATAAATTTCAATTTTATGGAAATAGATAAGAACATTGAAATCTCTGAAGGTGAAGAGATAACTATTTGGAGACATCATAAGTACGAAATACCTGAACTTCTGCAGGAAATAGAACGAGCTGGACTACAACTTGTCCACTATAGTACTAATAAATACTTTTCACATATCATGGTGATTTGTAAGGTTGCCAGTAATATCGTGTCCGGTTAAAGATTTATCATTAAGACCGCAAGGGGGCAGGGGGCTCTTAGCAGAGGGAGACAGGTAGCTTTATTCACTTCGCAATGCAGCGATGATATCAATCTTCGTCGCTTTGAGTGCGGGCAAGAAACTAGAACCGACTCCTACCGCAACTGCAGCTCCCATTGACAAGGCAGCATTACGCAGAGAAAACTGATAGGGAGCTTGGATGATGACTTTGGTTGCTGTCTGGGTTAAGCCATGCACGCTGATAATCGCCAAGCTACCACCAAAAATGCTCAAAAGGAGTGCTTCTAGGATGAATTGCACCATAACCTCAAATTGAGTTGCCCCAAGTGCGCGGCGAATGCCAATTTCTTCGATGCGTTCCAAAACAGAGGCGATCGTGATATTAGCAATACCTACACCACTAATCAGTAGAGCAATGACTCCCACAACAGCAAGTGCTTGTGTGGCAGATTCCTGGAGTTCCCGTTCTTTGAGCAAATCTGCAGCGTTATCAAACGTTTCCACAACTGTCTTGGGATGACGCTTTGATAACACTTGTTTGACCTTTTCTTTCAACTGTGGCATATCTTCCAGTCGATCAGGACTAATCTGGAGAGTGCTAAACTGAAAATTCCCTGCCACAGTACTTGCAAAAGTGGAAGGTAGCCAGAGAGTACCAGATTTTTCCCCAAATTCTTGACCACTCGATTTTGTTTCCACAACTCCAATTACAGTAAGACGGGTATTTGCTAGAAAGATTGCCTGGTTGACGGGAGATTGCTCTCGGAATAAAGTTGCTGCCAATTTTTGATCGATGATTGCCACAGGGCGATATTGCTCAAAGTCAACTGTCTTAAAAAAGCGTCCTTGTAGTATTTGGCGTCCAGTTGTGCTGATGTAATTTTGAGAGACACCGTAGGTACGCACATCTTTTGCCTCGTTGTCCTCATACTGCACAGAACCAACATCATAAATTTGACTAACAAAACTGACTGAGCGAATGATTGCAATACTACGTTTGAGGGCAACTTCATCGTCCTGATTTAAATCGTCGCCAACAGCATACCCATTTTCACTCATTATGTAAGGTGTTAGGTAAGGTTTGTCTCGCTCAGCTAATTTAGCTTCAATTTGAGCATTGGTAATGTCGGCAATATTCAATGTAGCGCTAATCGCTGCCACTCCCATAAACACCCCTAGTGTTGTCAATCCAGACCGTACTAGGTTAGTGTGAAGCGATTTCCAAGTTAGGGAAAGCAGATCAGGAATAGAGATGCTCATAAGCAATTCAAAATTCAAAATTCAAAATATGTCCTCCGGACACGCTACGCGAACAAAATTCACCCATTAAGAAAACCAGTGCTGAGAAGCCGCTTATTGTGCTTTTGTGTCTGCAGGATTTGGTGAAATTGATGTCTCTTGTAAGGGAGTGTTGGGGGTAATAGTTTGAGTGGGCGGAACTTGGACGACTTGCTCGCCTTGACGTAACCCGGATTTGACCTCTACCGTAGTTAAACCTTGTAAACCCAGGTTAACTTCGCGTTTTTGTACTCTGCCTTGTTGATCCTTAATCCAGACAAACGGTCGATCGGCTGTTTGTAAGACCTCTAGAGGAATTGTTAACACGTTCTGCCGTTGTTGTTGAATCACCTCAACACTAACTTGGCTGCCTGGAATGAGCGTTCTGCTTGGCTTATCGAGTTGAACGATCGCATCCACCTTTGCCTGATTGCTAGAAGATGAACCCATCATGGATGCAGTTCCGCCATCAGATGTTGAAGTTGTTGCCTGGGGAGAAAGGCTAATCACTCTACCGATGAATACTTTGGGGTTGGGACCGATTGTGCTAACACGGGCGACTTGATTGATGCTGACTTTGGCAGCGTTGAGTGTGGTCAGTTTTAGTCGCACAATTTCTTTTGCAGGGTTTCCTAAGGTCAGCAGTTTACTTTCTGTCTTGACTCCATTGCCTGAATTCACTTCTAGCTTAAGCACAATACCATTCATTGGTGCTTTCACGGCGCGATCGCTCAATTGTTGCTGGATTTCGCGTAACTTCTCTTGACCTCGTCGCATATCGAATGCTGCCTTGCGTTGTTCAGATTCTGCATCTTTCACGGCTGCTTTGGCTTCATCGACTTTATCTTGATCACTGTTCAACTTCTCTTGTGTATTGTTCAGTGCTATACGAGCATTAGTGACCTTCTCTTCATCGATTTGTAACTCTCTATCAGAAATGACCCCCTGCTGCAACAATTCTTGGGATTTCTTCAACCGCCTTAGGGCGTTCTTCAAACTCTCAAACTCAAAGGTAAGTCCTCGCTCAAATGTTTTTTGAAACTCTCGGAATCGCTTTTCAATATCTTTAAACTTCTGTTGTTTCTCCGCAACTATCTGTTGACGACGAGTGAAAGTTTCTTTGTTCTTTCTGTTTTCCAGTAGTTGTTCTTGAAATTCTTTTTGAACTTGGCGATCGCGCAGCAGCAGTAAAGTCTGTCCTGAACGTACTTGCTGCCCCTCTTTAACCAGAACCTGCTCTACAGTGACATCCCTTGGAGCCTTTAGGGTTTGCTGTCCACCTAACTCAACAGTACCTGCCTCAGTGACTGTGACTTCAACATTGCCACGTTGAACTGGAATGAGACTCACTGGCACAGGGGACACTCGCTGATTTAACAAATAATTGTAACCAGCCCATCCACCAATTCCAGACAACACCACTCCCGTTGATGTCGCTAGCCACTTAATTCCTGCTCGATATTTGCTCTGCTTCTCAATTTCTGAGAGACTCGGGGACTCGGACTCAGAAAGGTTTGGTTGTATGGTATTGTCGCTGGCTTGTTTCTCCTGAGGCAGCCTTGGCTCAAACCTCTGGTTCATACTGCTGTTCTCCTAAGTCTCCCCAGGCGTTGTTTTTGACACTCCCCATTTCTAGCGAAAACAAGGCTTGCGCTCATTTATGCCTAGTGGGTACGGCCACGGCTATCGCCGTTAGCGCAGCTCCTCCGGAGGAGGCACGGCACGCTACGCGAACACAAAAAGCCTGGGGATTCTTGCTTCAGTGTTAACTGGAGCTCCACGATTTCCGTGGTCGTGGTAAGTACCCTGAGTAAGCTTTCACAGACTGCACGACTGCGACGTAGATTTTTTCTACAGTAGATTTTTCTACAACTGGAAAGTTATCCTTTCTTACTTGACGCTCGTTGGGCTTGTCCTGTCGGTGCAACCAACAGAGCGAATTAACCCGCGCCATGTTAGTGAAAAAATCCAGTTTTCATGGCAAACAAACACTTTTGAATCTTTTTACACGCTTTAGCGCTAAAAATCCGGACAAGCAATAAAAATAAAAGTTCTTATGTCCACTTTTTTAAGATTTTTAAAGCAAGCACGTGTAAATCTAGGTGCGGAAAATCCGCCTAGTAGCCCACTAGAGAGCTTTGCTGGGTGATACCAGTACCATTGCTCAACTTAGTTAATTCACGAACATCGAATTGCGTTCCCTCTCGTGATACATTACAAAATGAATTTATACATCTATCAGTGTGAGGAAAAGTAAAAATGTCCGAAATTCATAAAAACCAACACATAGCTAGCAAAGTAGTTGGTAGTATTTTTGTCTTGACTGGTTTTGTCTCACTTGCTACTGACAATGGTTTGGTGAGCCAGTTAGCTAAGAGTTTAGACCAGTATTTAATGCCCGTTACTGAAGCCAAAGTTAGCGGCTCTGAAGCGATCGCTGTGGCAGATCAACAGTTAATCAAAGTACTTGGTTCTGACACTCTCCTCATCCAAGGTCAGAAAGCTGTTGCTCTTGGTTCAACTGGTGAGCATAAAGTGCTGCCAGATGGTTATTATAAGCTCTCCAATGGGCAAATGCTCAAAGTTCAAGATGGACAGGTAACCCGTCAGTCTACTGAAAAATTTGATACCGATAAGATTGCGCGTCCCTCTTTTATGCAGTGTATTGGTAAAGGCACTTGGGGCAGAGCTTGTGTAGCACCGCAGACACCAGATGGCAACACTCTTGCTAGTAAAGAGCAATCCGTTAAGGTGAGCGTGCGAGACACACTGAGTCAGATCCTCGATTCATAGCCTTTTTATTCCGCAGGTAGTCAGGGTTCTCTAGTGATAGCTCTGTCAAGGTGATACTAAAACAGGGCTATTTCATCACTTTGGTAAAAAATAACATAGCAAAATAGCTAAAACCTCTATTTAGAGTGTGTTTGAGATGTATGTGGTGATGATTCAGCGCACACTCAAGCGATTAGCCTCTAATTCAGCAGCTGCTTAAACCTAGTTCTGCTTCTCAAACACACTTCCAAAAAGTTGGCTTATTGATAATTAAAAGACGAACAAGGGAGTTGCTCAAAGTTAAGGTTGCAAGCAATTAGCTCTCAAATAAAAGTTTTTGCGATACTTGCAATCACCTTGATGGTTCTGGTGGTCAATGCACACCTAAGTTGTTGTATTTTCATCAAAATTTAAGTGCAAAATTCATAGGAGGCATTATGCATCTTGTTATGAAATTAAGCAAGTTGTGCAATTTAAGATGTACTTATTGCTACGAATATGATGAGCTATCTCATAAAGAACAGATGCCTCTTGATGGTATTGAGTTTTTTTTCAAAAGTGTAGCTGAGTATGTTTTAAGTCGAAATCATTCCATCCCAATTGATTTAGTATTACATGGTGGAGAACCCCTGCTACTTCCTCCTGATTATTTACGAGCAGTTTGCACTCTTCGGGATAAATATTTTGGGGCTAATGGCATAGCTCATACCACTGCAGTACAAAGCAACCTGTTTCAGATTTCGGATAAAAAGATAGACCTGCTGGAAGAATTGAACATCTCTTTAGGTATTTCCCTGGATGTATTTGGAGAACAACGCATTGATATTGCTGGCAGAGTTTCACAAGAAAAAGTTTTGGATAATTTGCAACGTTTGTTGGACAGGAATTTTCCCGTAGGAGGGATAGTTGTTCTTCATGCCCTCAATATAAATAAAGCCGTCAATATTTACGAATTTTATAACAAATTAGGTATCACCTTCCGATTTTTGCCAATTTTCTCTCAACACAATCCTCCAGAGCGAATGGCACATCTAATGCTTAGTTTTGAGGCAATTGTTGCTGCACTCCAAAAAGTTGCTAAGGCTCAATTCGCCGCTCCATCACGGATAGAAGTTCTACCGCTGAAAAACTATTTTGAAGCAGCAGTTAGATATTTAGCTGGTCAGGACATTGGAGTTTTTATACCCTCTGAGCACGAGTGGGTGCTGATCGTTAACACCAATGGAGATACCTATTCGCATGGAGATCCCTATTCTGCTGCTGGCTATATGGGTAATATTTTTCAACAATCTTTAACTGAAATTTTTACCTCTAAAGCGTATGCCAACGTCACAAAAATTCGGATGGAACGAGGCGAAACTTGTCGTCGGTGTCAGTTTGACCGCAAATGCAATCAAATAGATATTGTAGAAGCCATTCCCAGTGAGCGTTTCTATGATGAAGCAGGCGTAATGCAGTGTTCAGTAGCCAAGCCAATGATTCAATTCATGGTTGATGAAATTCAGCGATCGCCACAAACCCAAGCACTGATCAATCTCTCTTGTTATCAAGAAGAAGCCCTGCCACTGCTTAGGATGTAAAAGCTGTTGCCGAAAACTTCGGCAATCATCTTAAGCTTAGTAGATTTCATTTGACATGACGAATCATGAGACACCATGCTAAGGTTCCCGCTACCAACAATGACGGTGTCAACCAATCACCCCAACGTACGTATAAAGTCTGAGTTTGCCGTCGATATATTGTTTCTGTATGTACTTCGTACGTATTATGCCCAGATATCCAGACTGTTCTGCCGTGGGGATTCACAAAAGCTGAATATCCCGTGTTGGTTGCCCGCACTGCCCATCTATCAGTTTCAATTGCCCGCATGATATCTTGTGCATGGTGCTGAGCGGGCATAGCTGCACTGTAATGGGCATCATTGGAAGCACTTAGTATAAATTGCCCACCCGCAGCAGCTTGACGGCGAAATTGCCCAGAAAAAGCAGATTCGTAACAAATACCAACAATAGCGCGACCAAAAGGCGTGTCAAATACCTGATTTGGCGAACCTGGAACTTGATGTTCGTCTAAAGGCGATAAACGGTTAATGATACCACCTAAAATTGGTTCAAAGGGAATGTATTCCCCGATAGGAACCATCTTTGCTTTGCCGTAGCGGCTTTTTATCTCACCATCGCCAGCGATCGCAAATAAACTATTTGTATAGCTGCTTCCTTGTTTATAAAAACCTCCAATCCAAGCAACCACGCCTTTTTCTCGCACTGCTGTCACCAAAGAACTAGCCATAATCTCATCCTGGAAAAAAGGCAAAGCGCCTTCTGGGGTCAGCACTGCATCTACACCTTGGTTTGCTAGTGTTAGATATCCATTGGTGTAGCCTTCAATGGCGCGACGAAAACCTTCTGGATAAAGCTTGATTTCGTTGGGGACATTTCCCTGAACAATCCCCACTTTCAGGGCGGCTTTTGGTAGTTGGGTAAGAGGACGGCTGTATAAACCAAAACCAATAAGGTGGAGAATAAGAAATAACGCTACAGCACTTCCGAAATAAAACAGTCGTATAGGCGGAGAAAACTCAGAAGAAATCTTGGCGTTCTTGGCGTCTAAAGCCGTTTGGACATGCGCCTTCGGCGTAGGGCGGTTTATGAAAGCTTCAGCAATCAAGCCATTCACGGCAACAATAGCCGCTGTCACCGCGCTAGGTCCAGAAAGTTGACCAAGGTGTAATATTGCGAGATTATGCGGGCTTTGAGTGTAAGAAACAGAACTCCAGTACAAAGGTCCTGCACTCCAAAGAGCTTCTAATGCGCACCATAGGGCTGTGCCAATGAGAACCCGAACAAAACCGTTGTGGATGGAACGGCAAATCACTCGTATCGCGATCGCCCAACTCGCAACTAACGCAGCTCCCCAAAGGCTAATGAATACCCAGCAAAAGAGAGCGATCGCTAAACTCGCCAACCAAGGAACCCCCATCCAAGTCATAGGGTGAATCCCCGTAATCCAGGATAGGGCAACGCCGTGATAACCGATACCCCAAGCGAGTGATAGGGGGAGAAGAGCAGAAGGGGATGGGTTTTTGCGTTGTGCAGAATAACTCACAACTAATACCCACAGGGGAGCAAGGGCAATCCACGCTAATAACCACGCGCCGTAAGGTGCGACGGTCAACCCCATCAAAACACCACTAAATAGAGCAATCAAGTAGGGGATTAAGATTGTAAACTTCTTCCCCTGCTTCTCCTGCTCCCCCTGCTCCCTCTGCTTCTTACTCTGCCTCTGCTGCATCACCAGTATCGGGGGGAACGATCGCCACTCCCGTAATCACATCATCTTCGTCTAGGCGCTGCACTCGCACCCCAGTTGCTGATCGCGATTGGACTGATATCGCATTCACTGCCTGACGAATGATGATACCGCGACTGGTAACCATCATAATTTCATCGTCACTGTTGACAATGTGCAGAGTTGCTAGTTGGTCTTTGATTTTGCGATTTTTGAATTTGGTTGCCGTTAGACCTTGACCGGCGCGATTTTGCAGGCGGAACTGGGCAACTGGGACGCGTTTGCCGTATCCTCCCATTGTAATCACCAAAGCCCAAGGACCAGTACTGCCGTTGCCTGGGACTTCTGTGGATTCTTCATTTTCAATTTCTTCTGTTTCGATTTCCTCGATTTCGGCTTCTGTGTCTGTATCTAAAGTGGCAAGAATGGCAGCGGGCAGAATATCCATTCCCACTAGTTCATCACCCTTACGCAATTTCATCGATTTTACTCCACGAGTTGCCCTTCCCAGGGGACGCAGTTGTTCGTGGGTGCATCTAAAGTGAATTGCCATCCCCTGACGCGAACCAATGATTACGCTGTCTTCTACTCTGGCGCGTCGTACCCACCGGAGTTGGTCGCCTTCTTCTAAGGATATGGCAATCAAGCCGTTAGCACGAATATTGCTAAACGCTGCTAACTCGGTTTTCTTGATATTGCCGCCCTTGGTAAGCATGACCAAATATTCATCGCTGCTAAACTCGTCAACAGGGACAATCGAGGTGATTTTCTCTTCTTTGGGAATGGGTAGCATTTGCACAATTGGTGTGCCGCGACTGGTACGAGAACCAACAGGGATTTGATACGCTTTCAGGCAGTAAACAACACCTCGTTCGCTAAAAAATAGAATGCTGTCATGGTCGCAGCAAGTCAAGAAATGCTCAACGTTATCATCTTCTTTGATTTTGGCAGCTGCTTTACCTCTAGTTGCACGGCTTTGCGCTTCAAAGGTACTGACTGGCATTCGTTTGATGTAACCTTGCTCAGTCAGCAGAATCAGAGCTTTTTCATTGGCAATCAGATCACGCTCATCAATTTCTCCTTCAAGGGGTGAAATAACCGTGCGGCGCGGTGTGGCGTGTTTCTGTTTGAGTTGCGTGACTTCGTTTTGAATGATTTCTAAAATCCGCTCTCGCCGTGCCAAGATATCCTGCAAGTTAGCAATGATTGCTTGTAATTCTTCGTGTTCGGAGCGGATTTTGTCTGCTTCTAGCGCTGTTAAACGCCGCAGTTGCATTTGCAATATCGCATCTGCTTGCGCTTCCGAAAGCCCGTAGGTTGTGATCAACTCCCCTTTTGCCGTCGGTGCATCAGATGCATTGCGAATTAAGCTAATAATTTCATCTAAATGCAGCAGGGCAATTAATAACCCTTGCAGTATGTGATCGCGTTCTTCGGCTTTCCGCAGTTCGTAACGGGTGCGTCTGGTAATCGCTTCGATGCGGAAATCCAAAAAGACTTGCAAAAACTCCTTCAGGGTGAGTATCTGCGGTTCGCCATTCACCAGCGCCAGCATATTCGCCCCAAAGTTTGCTTGCAACGGTGTTTGCTTGTAGAGGTTGTTGAGGACGACACGGGGATAAGCATCGCGCTTAAGTTCGATAACAACTCGCATCCCATCGCGATCGCTTTCATCCCGAATATCGGCAATTCCCTCGAGCCTTTTTTCGTTCACCATCTCGGCAATTTTTTCAATCAACGCCGCCTTGTTGGTTTGGTAAGGCAATTCGGTGATGATAATTGCGTCTCTGTCAGGGCGTCCCCGTTGTTCAATAGTTTCAATTGTAGCCACGCCGCGCATGGTGATGGAACCGCGCCCGGTGGTATAAGCTTCTTTAATTGCTGTCGTCCCTAGAATCTGACTTCCAGTAGGAAAGTCAGGTCCGGGGATATACTGCATTAACTGAATGTCGGTTATTTCTGGATTTTCAATCAGTGCTACCAACCCATCAATCAATTCACCCAAGTTATGCGGGGGGATGTTGGTTGCCATACCCACCGCAATCCCAGAGGAACCATTCAGCAGCAACTGTGGGATACGGGCTGGCAAGACTGTAGGTTCTTGCTGGGAAGCATCGAAGTTATCGATGAAATCTACTGTTTCCGATTCGATATCTTGCAGAAGAGCATCGCTGGTTAAAGCTTCCAAGCGGCATTCTGTGTATCGCATTGCCGCTGGTGGATCGTTGTCTACCGAACCGAAATTTCCATGCCCTGCGATCAGCGGAAATCTCATGGAAAAATCCTGCGCCATCCGCACCAAAGCGTCATAGACTGCTGTGTCGCCGTGGGGATGATATTTACCCAATACTTCCCCTACCACACGAGCGCATTTACGAAAGGGGCGATCAGCGCTTAACCCTAGTTCATGCATTGCGTAGAGAATGCGACGATGCACAGGTTTCAGACCATCCCTGGCGTCTGGTAGTGCCCGACCTACAATTACGCTCATCGCGTATTCCAGATATGACCGGGACATCTCAATCCGCAGATCTGTTGGGATAATCCTCTCCTGAGAGGTTGTCATAACCTAAAAAACTCCAAAAATTGCAAATTTTAGCCGTTATACTGAGAAAAGAGCAAAAATGTTCCCAATTATTGCTGAATTATTGCCGTTATTTGATACAATTTTAACATATGCTCCTGTTTTTTGGCTTGTCCGTGAACAGTTAATAGTGAAAATAAACAGTTCTTAAGCTGTTAACTGCTAGCTAATAACTAATTACTCATGACCGATGAGTGCTTCTTGCCCAGACTTAAGTTGAGATGCAATAAAAGGGGCTTTGGGCGCAAGAAAAAATCCAATCAAACTAGCAAATAGGATTGGAGTCAAGGGGCTGAAGTTGGTCAATTTTGACAGTAACAAGGTCGTACTTATGGGTGTGCGCGTCACCGCTGCATTGACCGCCGCCATCGTACAAATCATTGCCAGGGTAGGATTGAGTCCGGGGATCAAGGCTGCGACTGCTTTACCGACACAAGCACCAGTGAAAAATAGGGGAATGATAAATCCACCACGCCATCCACCTGTGACAGTCATGCTGATGGCAGCCATTTTAGCCAAAGCAAGCGCAAGCAAGAAAAGAGCAGGAAAGCTTTGATTGACAACCTCATCTAACTCCTCATGTCCAAAATAACGGGTGAGAGGTAAAACAGTTGCTAAAATGCCTAGCCCCAACCCTGCTATCGTTGTACGTAGATAAATTGGTCCACCAATCAAGGCAAAAACTCGGTCACATAAGCGAAAAATACCCATAAAAATCCATCCTGCCACTACCCCGACAATCCCAAATATGATAGCTACGGCAAAATCATCAATGCTATCTAGGTGGTACTGAGGGAAATGCCAGGTGGGTGCAATGCCCAAATGTGTAATTGCTGCAAAGACGAGATAACTAGCGCAACTCGAAACAATAGCAGGCATCAGGGCTTCGTAATACTCCACAATATGCTGGTGGTGCAAAATCTCCAAGGCGAACATAGCACCGCCAAGAGGTGCGCCAAACAAAGCAGTAAAGCCCGCAGCCATCGCCGCCAAACTCATGGATCTGACGTCTTCACCTTCGAGTCTTAAACGGTCAGCAACCCAAGTGCCAAAGGAACCTGTAACCTGTACCAGTGGTGCTTCTGGTCCAGCACTCCCGCCAGCTGATATGCTGACTAGGGAAGCAAGAATCATCGAGGGATTTTTGCGAACATCCAGCCGTCCGCCCTGAAAATGGATGTTATCTACGATGACAGCAATTTCACCAGGATTCCCAAGGTAATGAATCACCACACCGATAATTAAACCAGCCAGTGGCATGACGAACAGGAGACTAGGACCCTGAAATTTTTGGAGTCCATGAATCATGAGTTCTAGGAGATTCCAGTACAGCCCAGCAAATAAACCACAAAAAGTTCCGACAACAGCCCAGCGTAAAACCCAGCGCGAAATCATGAAAGGATTACGCCTTGCTCGTCCAAAAAGCTGAGAGAATGTCCAACGTTGAGTTTGTTCGGTGGGGGGGCGCTTGTTTGGTAGCACTGCTGATTTTCCTGTCTAAATGAAACGAAAGTTACAAAAATTTTACAATTTTTATGCTTACTTTCATCCCCCCCTCACTCCCTCACTCCCTCATCTCCCTCATCTCCCTCACTCCCTCACTCCCTCATCCCCCTCATCCTCAATTTAAGCCCCAAGATAGTGTATGCGTCGTAACAGGAGAGTTTAAGCTGAGGCGTGTAAGGTTGGATAAACAATCATGTCTAGCGACGAAACAACTCCTAATCAAGCCGAAAAGACAAATCCACCAAGCGATGAATCCGAATTAAGCCCGGAGATGCTTGACAAAATTAAGCATCCGCCAAGAATAGATGATGTATTGCTTGGTTTATCACCAGATGAACTTAGGGGGAACCCAGCAGTAGTACCGGAAATGCTGGATGAACCAACCGATGAAATGATTGGTTTCACCAAAGAGTAGTAAGGATACAATTTCATTCAGTATCTTGCTGCCAACCTTTTTCGCCCTATGCTGAGCGTCATTTATTCCGAAGAGTTTCTGGATCATAAAACTGGGTCTTTTCATCCAGAGAAACCAGAACGCCTAACGGCGATCGCCACCGCCCTAAAACAAGCTGCGTTTGCACAACACATTGAATGGCGCTTACCCACTCCACCCGAAAAGCGACCTCTGATGTCTGTGTTGTCACAAGCACACACGCAGCGCTACATCAAAAAAGTCCAAGAAATTGCTCTTGCTGGTGGCGGTTCTTTGGATGGAGATACGCCTGTTTCCCGGCGCAGTTATGATGTTGCTTTGTTGGCGGTGAGTGCTTGGTTGGATGGAGTTGATACTGTGCTAGGAACTGGCAAACCAGCATTTGTGCTGGCGCGTCCACCAGGACATCACGCCGAAAGTGATGCAGGAATGGGGTTTTGCTTATTTTCTAATGCGGCGATCGCAGCTCTTTATGCCTTGCAACAACCAGGAATTCACCGCGTCGCTATTCTTGATTGGGACGTGCATCACGGAAATGGTACACAGGCGATCGTAGAAAATCACCCACAAATCGCCTACTGTTCTCTGCATCAGTACCCCTGCTATCCGGGGACTGGACATTATACAGAGCGAGGCTTTCATAACAATGTATTGAATTTGCCTTTTCCTCCTGGCAGCGATATCGGAATATACCAACCAGTTTTTGAAACAAAGGTTGTGCCTTTTATATCGAACTTTCAACCGGATTTACTGATTGTGAGTGCAGGTTACGACGCCAACGCCGATGACCCCTTAGCTAGTATAAATTTACAACCACAAGATTATGGTTTATTCACAGATTATTGTCTGGGAATAACTCGTAAAATTTTGTTTGGCTTGGAAGGGGGTTACGATTTTGACGCACTTGCCAAATCTGTTTTAGCAACAATTGAGCGCTGTATTGCGTGAAGAGTCAGTCTAAAAATGTGACCATGCACGTAGGCGTCAAAAGTAAAACAACCCAACTTTTCGCAACATCAGGATGATCTATTATCTGATTGCCCAGAGCTATTGTCGCGAGTCACAACCCCACAGGCTATTCGTCCCCCGCCTGCTTCTGCTGCGGTTCCGCCAGCTTTTTGTTGATCCGTTAACTGGTGAATGATGATTGCACTACCATTGTTGTCAAACAAGGTGATGGGACTTTCACTTAGGGTGACTCGACTGGTTAATGCATTGTACGTTGCGTATCCCTGCTCATCCACCACCAAATTTGGCAAGTCACCCAGATGGTACGGATGGTTTGCCTCTACAGGAACTTCCGAACCAAAAGGACCAGGGTCAAAGTGTCCACCACTGGTGCTAAAAGGAGGTTGAGCACCGGGTTCGCACACGCCCACGCTATGAATGTGGAGTCCGTGCAGACCGGGAGTCAGCGTTGCCGGATCACCTTGAATTGTGCCTCGAATCCTTACCAACCCATTCTCTTGCTGCGTCAGAAAAAGGGTGCCAGTAATGTCTGCACCCACCACATCGACTCTTGCTCCAAGCGAACTTTGAGCGAAGCTGACTTGTCCGAATGCGAGTCCGCAAACCAGCACTATGCAAAAGGTTATTCCGAAGAAAAATAAAGATTTCAACTGTGAAAACTTGATGACCATGACTTCCTGCGGTAATACAAAATCACTTAAGTAGATTCTACATTCCGCAGGTATCTCGTTCAGTAAAGAATATTTTTAAAGTTACGAGTTGACATTTTTTTCACAATATGTATATAGGTGAAGAGTTAAATAGTGAAGCGATCGCCTACAACGGGCACTCGGTGCGATTGGCAATGCCACACCCGGCAATCGCACTGCTAATTCATAATCACAATTGGACGATCGCGATCGGCTATTACCATCAATACGTCAATTTCTGAGATTCCTGATTTGTGATGAAAGCTTTGTACTGAGTAGTAGTAGGTTGTTGGTCTTCATAGGTATCTTTATAGTACGCGTTGAATGAACTACCTACGCACAACGCGAGCGCTACGTGCGAGGTTTCTGACGTTTCATTTAAGGAGGGTTAAACGAGCGCAAGACGTGAAGCTAGGAGTTGGTGGCTGTTCCGCAGTACCTTTACCAAAAAACTGGGTCTAAAGCCCCGTCCTTCGTTTGACGGCTTTTTATTTGTCTCTGAAGGTTTTAAGAAACGGTTAGTTATTTTTTAAAACTAGTGTAAAATAGATCCAAGGAGGTGATGCAGATGTTTAGCTTGACATACGAATTCAAACTTAAACCCACATCGGAACAAATAGCTATTTTCACAGATTGGCTTGAACAATGTAGGCGCATATATAACTATGCGTTAGGCGAGAGAAAAGATTGGTTTAAGTCTCGTAGTTGTCAGATTAACGCTTGCTCACTTCGGTCTGAATACATAATTCCCGCAGACACTATACGTCCAACTTATGCCAAGCAGTGCAAGGCATTAACAGCTTATAGAAAAACTAGCCCACGATTGCAGAAAGTTCAATCTCAGGTTTTGCAACAAACTTTGAGAAGACTTGAGCAGGCATTTGTCAGTATGTGGGAACAGAGTCATGGATTTCCTCGGTTTAAAAAACCGGGAACTATGCGCTCCTTCGTTTTCCCCCAATTAAGTAAGGATGCAATCATAGGCAACACTATTAAGTTGCCTATGATTGGATGGGTTAAATTCCGTCAATCCCGAGAGATCCCGGCGTCTTCCAAAGTAGCGCAAGCGCGAATAGTTTGTCGTGCTACTGGCTGGTACATCATGTTGACATTGCAGTGGGATGTAACTGTTCCCGATATCATGCCTCATGGTGAAGGTATTGGGATTGACCTAGGAATAAGCCACTTTGCTGCTGTTTCCAACGGTAAATTGTTCCCTAATCCACGACCTTTTAAGAAGCTCGAACGCAAGCTTAAATTGCTGCAACGGAGTGTATCTAGAAAGGTTAAGGGTTCAAATAACCGTAAAAAAGCACAGTTTAAAGTGAGTAAATTGCATGAGCGCATCGCTAACGTAAGGGCATATTACCACTGGCTATACGCCCATAATCTTTGTGATTGGGCAGGGATGATATTTGCAGAAGACTTGAACCTCAAAGGACTAGCTCGCGGCTTTTTAGGAAAGCACTGTTTGGACGCTGGCTGGGGTCAATTCTTCCAAATACTAGAGCAGTGCTGCTTTAAGCGTGGTGTATTCTTTCTGAAAGTTGATAGCAAGAAGACAAGCCAAATTTGTCCTAACTGTCTCATTGAGACGGGCAAAAAAGACTTGTCTGAGCGTACACACTCATGCCAACATTGCGGCTATACGACCGACAGAGATGTCGCAGCCGCTCAAGTAGTTCTCATTCGGGGACTTGCAGCCGTGGGGCACACGGGTCTTGCATGCTTTCCGAGGGTAAAGCGGTTGCGCTCCCCGTGACGAAAGAATCTTCGCCCTTATAGGGCTCAGAGTGTCAACAGCTAATCTAGCTTAGCTGAGGGTAAACTTTGTTCTTTTGTCTTGTGCTAGGCTCAATGTTTAACCAAGCACGAGGTAGCGATACGCTTGGGGATGATCATCGTCTGCATAAACAAACAGATGTATCCATGAGCAAGCGATCCGCGATTAACCTCAATCAAATGATCAAGCTATTTCTCAGGAGATTTCAAAGCCTGATCTAGCACCTGTCGAGCCTGTTCTGCTTTTGCTCTTGCTTCTTGATAACGCAGATTAGCTTGGGCATAATTTTTGAGAACTTTAAAACCTTCCTTCAGGCGAGTAATTTCCTCCTCAGTGACGGACTTATCTAAAAATAGGATGTCAACCGCCTTGCGAACTTCCATCGCTTCGGCGCGTGACTCCTGCACTTTCAACTTAAGCGTGGCTAGGTTGCTCAAAATCTGGACAGCCTGTGTAATGGCGTCCTCATCGCTAGAGGTTTCTGTTGCTGTTTCTTTAACTTCAATCAGTTGTTGGGGACCAAATCCATCTTCGAGTTCCGTAGGTAATTCACCTTCATCCATCAGTTTCAGCAACTGATCCATTGCTTTTTCACGGGCTTTGGCTGAATCTTTACCAGGAACGGTGAGGATGATTTCTGGGCTTTGAGCAAGAGTGTACTGAACCATAATTAGGCAGAAAATTTGCTAGTAAACCAAGCCAGGGTAATAATTTTAACGCGAAATCAAGCTGTAAAACCACCAAATGATGAACAATCCAAGAATAATCGTTTGTTCAACAGGAGCGGGAGACTTTTTCTTTTTTGAGGGAATGGAAAGAGCGATGTAAACGTTTTTTTCCTTCGTCTGCAAAGCCAGCCTTAGCTTCTGCAATTTTTAATAAAAGCAAGACATTGCCTCTCGTCGCATCTTGCCAAGTTCTTAAAAATCAAACTTTATACTGGAAGAAGTAAGAGTATTTTTCGCTGCGAGGGAAGAGCGATGGCTCCCAATCCCACCATCATGCAAGCTGTGGAACAATTAGGTTACCGCGTCACTGTTGGAGACGTGGCAACTCAGGCTGGATTAAATGTTGCGCTGGCAAATCAAGGGTTATTAGCTCTTGCAACTGAAGCTGGCGGACATTTACAAGTTTCTGATACGGGTGATATTGTTTACTTATTTCCAAAAAACTTTCGAGCAATTTTACGTAATAAATATTTGCAATTACGGTTACAGGAATGGTGGAAAAAGCTTTGGGGCGTTCTGTTTTACCTAATTAGGATTTCCTTTGGAATTTTCTTGATTGTTTCCATCGCCCTGATAACTATCACCATTATCTTAATCATCACCGCTGCCAACTCAGACCGCGATAGCAACGATAGGGGTGGCAATTTTAGTGGTGGGTTTTTCTATTTCCCAGATTTATTCTGGTATCTTAGCCCAGATTATGACACCCGTCAGAGGGAAAGACGTCGGGAAAAAAGCAATCTGAATTTTTTTGAAGCTGTCTTTTCGTTTTTGTTTGGCGATGGCAACCCTAATGCCAAGTTAGAAGAACGCCGTTGGCAAGAAATTGCTACGGTAATTCGTAACAACCAAGGTGCCGTAGTCGCCGAACAAATTGCACCATATCTAGATAATATTGGAGAAGGTTCTGCAAAAGAGTACGAAGATTATATGCTGCCGGTTCTGACTCGCTTTAACGGGCAACCCAAGGTGAGTCCTGATGGGCAGATTGTTTATTACTTCCCAGAGTTGCAGATAAGTGCTGCCAAAAAGTACCGTCAGCCTCTTTCAGCGTATTTGGAAGAATTTCCTTGGCGCTTTAGTGCGGCAACTTCAGGACAAATTCTGCTAAGTGCAGGGTTGGGTATTGCAAATTTTGTCGGTGCATTAGTGCTCTTGAGTTTGCTGAGAGATGGTACGGTAGCCGCCCAAGTCGGTGGACTAGTCGCTTTTGTACATGGGATTTATTGGCTATTATTGGCTTACGGAACAGGTTTCTTAGTTGTCCCGTTAATACGGTATTTCTGGATTCAGTGGCGCAATAGCAAAATTGCTGAACGCAACCGCGATCGCCTATCCCGGGCAAGACAACTAGCAAGCGCAGACTCTGTTTTGCAGCAAAAAATAGCTTATGCTCAGCAGTTTGCCGCAGAAAAAGTCCTTGGTGATGAAGATTTGGTCTACTCTACCGAAACTGACTTGTTAGAACAGGAAGTAGAACGTTCTGAACAAATTGACGCTGAATGGCAAAAACGCCTGCAGCGAGGGAGTGGGGAGTAGGACAGCATCCGGCGCAGGGGAGCAGGGGAGATGAGGGAGACAAAGGAAATAATTTCCTCATCATCCGACAGCATCCGACAGCATCCTCTTCGGCTATTTCTTAACCTGAATAGGCGCTAGAGCAACACCTTTGTAATAGTAATTCAAAATTTGTAGGTGATTGTATCCGCGCTTTGCTAGATTGTAGGCTCCCCACTGGCTCATGCCCAAAGCATGACCATAGCCAAGTCCTCTAAGTGTAAAGCTTCCATTCCCGTTGCTGACGTTAAAGCGGGTGCTTTTTAGCTTTAGAGCTGTACGCACATCCTCGCCCCTCAGGACTTTCTGGCCTTTATCGCCGACAATTTTCAGAGATGTGACGCTACCGAAAGGTGATGTACTCTCAGGAATCATTTGCTTGACATTGCCGATTTCCGGAATTTGGGCGCTGATTTCCGTAGGGGAAAAAGTTCTGATCCAGTTGCATTCGCTGATATTTTGGTCAAAGTCTGGAACAGCACGTAGGTATGGTTCGCGACTTCCCCAAACATCTTCTGAGTTTTCAGTGTGTCCGCCAGAACACGCGTGGAAGACAGAAAGAATAATCCTATTTCTATAAGTAAGTACTTTCCCGGCTGTAGCATCAACTGCGGCTAAGGTGGTACGAGATTCACTGTTGACGCCTTGGTAAATTTGCCAACGATCAGGTGTATCACCCAAATCGTAAATGGGATTATTGCGTTGTTTTTCGCGCTCGTAAAGAGCATATGTACGGGCGGCGATCGCTTGAGCTTTTAAGGCTTCTAAAGGCCACCCGGAGTCCATTTCGCCACCGATTACGCTGTAGAGATATTCTTCCAAATCAACCCAGTTCACAACAGATAAGCCTTTTTCTGAGGGAACAACAAGAGTTCTGCCCCGATACCAGCGATCGCCTATATAAACGAATCCCTTACCTGTTGGCTCAACCCAAAATAAGTTAGATTGCCACTTATCCAAAGCAACTCCACCAGGAACTGCTTGGGCATAATAAGCACTCATTCCTGGCAACTGTCCCAGAGTACGACCGCTGCTATCCTTGACAACTGCAGTTGTAGAACTACCGACTTTTACCTGTTTGACGTCTCTTTCAATCGCCACGCGCAAGATGACAGATGCTTGAGCTGGGGCAACCAGAGCGATCCAGATGACGATACCAAGCCACCAATGGCGTCCTTTGATATGGGAAAATAAAGATGCTAGGAACAGTTGGAATTTCATGCTGACAATTATAGTTACACTCGTGTACGCTTGACGCTCGCTTTTGTAGTAGTTTCCCGTAACATAGCATTTCAACTCCATCAAATGATAGATGAACTCCCACAACCTAGCAACACTTTCATGATTTAACGCTCTACATAACGTTATAATGTTTAACGACCTACATAACGTTATAATGTTTAACGACTTACATAACGTTATAATGTTTAACGACCTACATAATGTTATGATGTTTAACGACCTACATAACGCTTGTCGTTGAACAAGTGAGACCAACTAGTGCTTGCTTGTCATTGTCACCGCTTACACCTACGCTATCGCTCGTCGAAATCCTTAAGTGTAGTCTACCCTTCAAGCTTTTAGCAAGCCTCCTCTACTATCTACGGGAAGCCGCTGAGAGCAAAACACACATATCGCGAACGTGTCGCGTGTGGCGATATCGATTTATCTTGCCGACAGGAGGCATGCGTCTACGCTGCACTACTTTACGCAACTCGCTTTGCGATGATTCTGACTGCCTTTATATGCAACCGCGTTAGCGTAAGCGCAAAGCACAGGCTTTGCCAACGCGAGATTTGTCATGCTAGCGACTCAGTACCTCTGCAGGAGGTACGCTAACAGCATGATAAGGATACTACCTTTCACAATTTTGGATGAAATGTTCAGATTGATAATACTGCTTTTGATAAGCAGCTTAATTGTGCTGTTTGATACAGCGAACAACCACATGATGACTGATTTGTAGAGTGCTTAGATCCTATTTTTTTGTGAACGTGATGATACTTGAAATCTTTTTGCAATGTATTAATGGTGGCGAAGTGTCTTTGAAGAAAGACAGAAGTACGTAAGTCCTATGTTCAGAGGACACGCTACGCGTTTGCGCCTCCGTAAGCGCAAAGCGTGCCGCTAGGCATACGCGTAGCGTTCCGAAGGAAAGGACTCAGCGTGTGCTTTAGCACTCAGCTGGTCATGCGCAGAGGCACGGACACACTTCGTGCCGAGAGTGGAAGCTTGCTGACTTACGGCGTAGCCGTGCCGCACCGCGAGTGCAGAAGGCAATACTGAAACTGAATTCTTCCCTTGTGTTCTCTGCCCACCCTTTGGGAAGGGCTTTGCCCTACAGCATAGCTGCCTTGCCCGTAAGCGCAAAGCGCAGGCTCCGCCAAGCGCGTAAGCTCCTCGCGAAGCGAGGCACGCGTAGCGTCTGCGACAGGAGAAGGGCGATAAAATGACACGAAAATCATTTTTGCGTGTAATTACTCAAGAGATTTTTTGAAGTAGGAAAATTTCGCCTCGGTCTTTAATCAGGAAGCATCGACCTTGGCTGTCTGAAAAAAATTTAGATAGCAGCCATTTAGTCTGTTTGTCCTTGTATATACATAGGAAACTGAGATGCAGCCTACAAGCAGAATTTTACAGGTTTTGACAATTGGTCAGTTGCTTTGTGAACAAGCCGAACAAAATCCTCACTCAATAGCGATCGCAGCACAAGATCGTCTTTCACTCACCTATAGTCGCCTATATACCCACATCCAAGACACGGTCAAAACCTTGAATTCAATGGGTTTGGGTCGAGGCGAGCGCATTGCAATTGTGTTATCCAATGGTCCAGAAATGGCGGTAGCATTTTTGGCGGTGTCTGCGTGTGCCACAAGTGTCCCCCTAAACCCAGCCTATCTTGCGCCTGAGTTTGAGTTTTACCTCGACGATTTAAATGCTAAAGCGCTGATTGTGCAATCGGGAGTCGATTCACCCGCCAGAGCAGTGGCAAAGGCTCGTCATATGCCCATTATTGAGCTAGAGCCATTGGAGGCAGAGGCTGGAATTTTTCAGCTTGTGGGTGATTCCAAGTTGCCCGCAGTCAGCAACGCTTTTGCTCAACCAGAGGATGTTGCTTTGGTTCTGCATACATCGGGAACCACTTCACGACCCAAAATAGTGCCACTAACGCAGGCTAATTTATGTAACGCAGCTAACAACATTAGAACAGCATTGCAACTACGGCAGAGCGATCGCTGTCTGAATGTCATGCCCCTGTTTCACGTTCAAGGGTTAATTACGGCAATCCTTTCGTCCCTAAGTGCAGGAGCTAGCGTTGCTTGCACTTCTGGATTTGACGCCTCTAAATTCTTTGTTTGGCTGCAAGCAATGCAACCAACGTGGTACACAGCAGTCCCAACCATCCATCAAGCAGTTTTGGCTGCAGCCGCAGACAAGCACACAAGCCTTGCTCACTGTTCACCACTGCGCTTTATCCGTTCTGGAGGTGCTGCCTTACCAGTCAAGGTCATGAAAGCCTTAGAGGAGTTATTTAGCGCTCCGGTGCTAGAAGGTTACGGGATGACAGAGACTGGCAGCATAACATCAATCAATCCCTTACCGCCACGCCAACGCAAACCAGGTTCAGTAGGAATTGCCGCAGGGGTAGAAATCGGCATCATGAATGAAGCTGGTCACTTACTCTCACCTGGTGAAATCGGAGAGATTGTCGTTCGGGGTGGCAATGTGATGTCTGAGTACGAAAATAATCCAGCAGCGAATCAAAACGCCATTTACAATGGCTGGTTCAGGACAGGTGACGAAGGCTATTTCGATAGCGATCGCTATCTTTTCATTACAGGTCGCTTGAAAGAAATCATTAATCGGGGAGGTGAAAAAATTTCCCCTCGTGAAGTTGATGAAGTGCTGCTAGATTATCCAGAAGTGACACAAGCACTCACCTTTGCACTACCCCATCCTACCTTGGGTGAGGATGTGGGAGCAGCCATTGTACTGCAGGAAAAAGCCACCATCACTCAAAGGGAAATTCGTGAATTTGCAGCAACCAGACTTGCTGATTTTAAAGTACCTGCTCAGGTAGTGTTTGTTGACGAAATTCCCAAAAGCCCCACAGGCAAACTACAGCGCGTTGGTTTAGCCGAGAAATTGGCTACCAAACTGAGGATATCTTTCGTCGAACCTAGCACTGAGGTAGAGAAAGTGCTGGCAGAAATATGGACTGAGGTGCTTGGCGTTGAGCGGGTAGGGCTTTACGACAATTTCTTTGCTTTGGGCGGTGACTCTTTGAATGCTGTACAATTGTTCACGCAAATTGAGAAGACTTTTGGCAAAAATTTGCCCTTGGATACCCTTTTGGTGGCAGCAACTATTGAGGAACTAGCCGATATTATCCGTCAGGAAGAATCGTTAGCACCCTCGTCCTCCCTGGTAGCAATTCAGCCAAATGGTTCAAAACCGCCTCTTTTCTGCATAGCTCCATTGGGCAGCAGTGTTCTTATATATCGAGATTTGGCAATGTCTCTGGGTGATGATCAACCAGTTTATGGTTTGCAAGACACAGGAATTTCCAGTACCAGAATTGAGGACATGGCAGACCACTACATCGCCCAAATACGTACTATCCAATCTGATGGTCCTTATTTTCTGGCAGGCTTATCTGCGGGAGGGGTTGTATCCTGGGAAATCGCTCAGCGCTTCGTTGCCCAAGGTCAGAAGGTGGCTCTACTAGCCTTATTTGATAGCTTCGGTCCAGAATATCCCAAACTGCTGCCACCAATACCAAGATTTTTATCAGTATTCAATTGGGCAGTGTTTGATTATCTACCAAGGCTAAGAAACTTACCCAGAAAAATTCTGGCTCAGTTCAAACAACAAGCAATTAAAGAGAATGTCAACCAGGTTCTTGATGAGAAGCAAAAGCTCAACGAACTCAACAGGCAAGACCCTGTTCAGTACCGAATTGATGTCTACAAAAAGAACTCTAGTAATGTTAGTTATCTGGAAAAATGGCTCAACTTTTTAATCATCTTCATATTCAGAAATTCTTCTTGTGGTCACTACACTCTTTTATTTACTGGTGGCTTGTATCTGGATACTTTAAATAAGTTATCCCAGGAGCAGCAAAAGTTTGAACGAGCTAACAGCAAAGACACAAGAGCGTATGTGCCGCAAGTCTACCCTGGTCGCGCAATCTTGTTCCGAGCCACTCAGCCCCTCCCAGGTGTTTACCGTGACCTCCAATTAGGCTGGGATGGTATGGCTACAGGAGGATTGGAAATTTATGAGGTTCCTGGTAATCATCTATCCATAATGGCATCACCAGTTCTGGCTGAAAAATTAAAAGCTTGTATTGACGAGGTGGTACGCCAAAAAAGTCTCGTGAATTTGCGTTAGCCGCTTGGGTTAATTCTTCAGCAGAAGCGGTTTTGCAGCAATGTCATTCAAGCCGACAAAGATAAGCAAATCCTGCCACTCTTGCTGAAGAGTTGCATCTTGGGGACTGTTCTGACGCAGTTGTGCTAGTGTCGTTAATGCCTCATACCATATTCCATTGCTGGCATAAAGAGCAATTTGCTGTGTTGGCTGTGCTTGCTGGATCTGTTGGGCGATCGCCGCGTTCAAGTTGACTCGTTGTACCACTCCTTCAACATAAATAGGGGCTTGTTGCTTTTGGCTCTCGCAGTAAACATTAAAGAACCACCGATATTGTTTGCCTACACTCAGAGAGGGAGCACTCGTAGGTAGAGAAACACTGATCACTCCGGGTTGACTCGGTAGGGTAATATCCTGGCGATAGACCGGATTCGATTCCTGATCAAGCAGCACAAAATCAGCTGGGTAGCCAGAACCTTTGACGTAGGGTGCGTAGAACCAAAAAGTCGGGCGTTCTACTGTAGTCAATCCCCAAACATTCATGACCGAGGTTGGTTGCTCGGTTAAAGGGACTAGAGCAGTAAGTCCAGGATTCGCAACTGGACACGCACCCCGTCTGGCTCCACCATAGCGGCGACCTCCTGGAGGGGGTCCAGACGGAAGTGGAGGTAGGACAAGGCGCAAACGTTCCTTACGAGAAGTCGTTGGTAACGGTTTTGACTGTGATAAAGAATTGGAGCGTTGGGTTACATTTTGTTGAGGAGACTCAGCCAGAACCCACGTTGTGCTATGTAGCAAACTGAAGCAGCCGAGAGTCACTCCCAAAACCAGTTTCATCGGATATGAAATCATTTTCATAAATCACTTTTAACTGTTGAGTGTTAACTATTAATTGTTAACTAGGGACACAAACATGTAGAAAATGTACAATTTTATTTACTACGACTATTTACCTTCAACCATAAATTAAGCACGTTTCCAAAGTGCTGTAGGCGTTAGGTTCTGCATTTTATTCCAGCTCAATTTGCTAGAACTAATCTTGAATTTGAATTTTCAAATAAAACGACGCTAACCGTTCCGACTAGTGCTAAAGCTGAAGGTACAAACGGCACCCAATATCCGTGGATAAGTAGACCAAAACAGAGTACGTAGAGAACTCCAGAGGAGACAATGACTAAGATTGCCAATCTGGGGAGCGATCGCACAGCAAGAACTCCTCCTACCACAGACCAACCCCAAATCCAGATGACCTCACTCCACAATGACCAAACTCGTAGCAACGGACGTTTATCTAGGACAGCACTAAGGAGTTGACTGACCATATGTGCTTGTACAAAAACTCCTGGCATTTGCTTATCAAACTGATTTTCGTATGGTGTAGCCCAATAGTCACGAGACTCCCCTTTAGCTACAACACCAATCAGGACAATTCGGTTTTTGATGGCACTAGAATGAACCTGATTTGATAAGATTTGTGTCAGCGTCACCTCTTCGGCAATCTTCTGGGAGGAACGATAGTTCAGCAAAATTTGACCACCATTGGCATCAATTCCCTGATATCCGCCAGTACGAGAGCTTAGACCAGGAAAAATAGTATTCCCAAGCTGCAAATCTCCTTGAGAAGTTAGCTTTGGTTGAATTCCTTTATCAGCAAGCAAATAACGAAATGCCAACTGGGCTGAGAATGCATAAGTAGCATGACACGAAGACACAGGTTCCTGGTTCATAAACAGGAGATGTCGCCGCACCACGCCATCAGGATCATGAATAAAGTCGCTAAATCCCAAGCGTTCTTCTGGGATTTCCGGCGGCGGCGCAATACCCTTGACAGGTGTTGCGGTATCGCTATTCTTGCAAATCCCAATCAAGTGTTCAGTTTGGTTAAGACGAGTGGTTAAATCTGGGAGTTCAGCTTTAAAGTCGCGGTAAATATCTAAGCCAATTGCTTGGGGTTTGTACTGCTGGAGTTTCTCCAAAAGTTTATTGAGAGATTTGTCTGACAGAGATTTGCCATTCACATTCTCGCCATTTCGTCGTTGAGCATCAATATCATCATCATCAATCGCCACCACTAGCAGCCGTGGATCGGGTTCTTCATGGAGGATGAAGGGACGTAAGCGCATCATCTGGTCAAAAGCTTCGAGTTCACTCGTTTGCAGTAGCCCGAAAAACCTCAGCCCGCAAACTAAGGCAGTCATCACCACCGAGGACAACAATGCTACAGCGAATCTGGGTGGAGGCGCGCTTTGAGGTGGCGTAACTTCTGGCGGTTGCAGTTCAACCTTACCTGTAATCTCCTGCCAAGTGGGAGGGACTTGTGCTAGATTTTGGCAAATCACTGGTAACCAAGTCGCGCAGGGAAACTTATCCTCAAGACCTTGCAACCGTTCCCGAGAATCCCGCACTGCTTGGTAAAAGGACTCACCACCAGCAAACCCTTCTAAAAAAGACTTCAAGAATTCCTGTGCCACTAAGTCTGGAACGGGTTCGCGCATCACGATAATCTGTGGGATTTGCAAATCAGCCAGATCTCGCGCCAGTCCTAATCCATCGCAGGAGTTGAAAATTGCCAATTGTAACCCACGTTCCACGGCTTTTCTAAGGGCGTACCGTAATTCGCTGATGGTCAAGCTCTCAGTTTGATTCAGGTATATGCGCCCAGTTCCATCTTTCCCCTGACTCGAACTGTGTCCAGCGAAGAAAAGAATATCCCAGCTTTTCCCCCACAGATAGTCGGTCAATTCCTTGCGCTGGGGTTCCACCAAAAACGAGACATCTGCATCTCTTAGCTGTTGTAGCAAAGCACGGTCAGCCTCAGTGTCAATCCCCTGACTATTGCCGACAATTGCTAAAATATTTACTTTTTCATTACGTGTTTTCTTGTAAGTAATTTTTTCGTAGGTTGGTGATGCTAGGGCAAATTCAGCCTTGGGGTTGCGTTCCAACAAGTCCCAGAGATGCCAGGGCAAGAGTTGCAACTGACTATTTTCGGTTTGTAAAATGACCCGGACTTCATCCGTAGGTAACAATTTTTCTAGCCATTTCTCCCGAATCGGGCGAAACTCCTCCGTTCGCAGCCAAGTGTTGAAGTGCGATCGCAAAATATGGGCAATGTTATCGCAGTCTTGGGTGATGGATACATTTGTTACCTGCATATCGTCAGCAGACAAACGATAACGGTTGCTCAGCCTTCGATAGCTAGACTGCCAGTGGCTATAGTACAGTGGCATTTCGACGGCAGCAGGTAACTTCGCGGTGATTTCAGTTGAGGGACGCTCATCTTCTTCACCAATCTGTAGCGTCACGGGAAACCCCTGCTCAAAGCTACCATCTGCAAATTTTAAAACCACTAACTTACCCATGATTGAAATAGGAGTGGCGACAAGTGGACGAGACTCTTGACTCTTGACTCTTGACTCTTGACTAAATTACAAAATGTTCTGTGACACTTGCATCATTGAGTGCCACCTTAACGCTAAATTGCTCTGCGCTTTCACCTCTAAACTGTAACTGTAGGTAGTTATCAGCACTTCTAGCTTGAGTTTCCAGAAAAACTGCTCCAGACTGATCCAGCACCGTCAATTGTACTCCAGGGATTAAGTAAATTTGATGACCAGTCGGGCGCAACTGCAGGCGAATGCTAGTTTGTTGGTTAACTTCTGGTCTAATTTCTACAATAAGCATGACGGGTTGGTTGGCAATTTGGATTCCCAAATCAATCAACTTTGCGCATCTGGTAAATACATCATTTTGGTTGGCAGCGTTTTGCTCAACAGTATCACCACTGCGAAAAGCATAAGCGGGTCTAAATTGTGGCTGGTTCCATATCGATTCAACGCTCTGCCACCCGCTATCCAAGATACCAGTAAACCACTGGCTCAAATTCACTAAAGTCCTGGCTGGGGTCTGTTTGAGTTTTGCAAGGTGTTCGATTAAATCTTCCAAGGGTTGGAGTTGACTTAAAGGTAGTTGTTCAGCTGTCATATTGGGAACAAACCCCAGCAGCTTTGCTTCCTCAAGCGATTCATCCACTTGGACAACCACATAACCGACTCTTTCTTCCCAGGTTTCTGGAGGAATGTAACACGCCTGTTGAGAAAGATGCACGGGGCGACACTCTAGACGACCCACTCCTGGCAACTCCAAGTCTGCTATATTGGCACACAAACGTATAACTGGGTTCCAACTGTCACTGCCTGTTAGGTTAGTGGGAATACCCATCATTTCCAAGTAGTCATTCACCACCCACACGCAAAGCGTATTCAGCAGGACTTGTTCGGCTTTTTCAGGAGTAGGCTGGTTTGAAGCAAACTGCTGCGCAGTTGTGCGAGCTGCCTGGGTAATAGGCAACGTTAAGGCAAAATCCTCTAGCTCATAGGTGGTGCGCGTCATAGTTTTGTCCCCGCTGATGAATCCTCTCTTAGATATTTATCGCTCGGAGTCATGAACTTTACGCAATATTAATTACTTATTAATCATTAGTGATTAGTTAAAAAAAGCTAATCACTAATAAACTGTTACCAAAGAATTTTGGACTTAAAGCAGTTATCAGTCCTGAGTCCTGAGTCAGTCAGGCGGGCGCTTTGGGAGATGCGCTCACCGCCCTCCGGGTATGCCTTCGGCACGTCTTCGACGAACGCCACTTGCTCTACTTGGGGAAACCCCAAGACCGCAGTGGCTCACCACCAACGCATAAAGGTGCTCTTGGTGGGGGACGCGCGACCACTCGTATTTAACTGATAACTGCGGCTGGTACTGTTCACTGTTAAAGCCAGTTGCCAATAAGTACATAGGCAGACCAAAAGCTGGGTGTGTTGTAGTTAGGATGTTTTAACAGTTGTAGCTGAGCAAGGCGAAGAGCTTCAGCTTTGGTAATATTGCCATTCTTCAACTGTTTATAAAAAGTACCAACAAACTGTGCTGTTGATTCATCATCAATCTGCCACAAGGATGCTACAGTACTGCGTGCCCCCGCTTTAACAGCTGCCCCAGCTAGACCCAACGCTGCACGGTTGTCTCCTGCTGCTGTCTGGCAGGCACTCAAAACTAATAATTGCACTGCTTCTGGTCTATTTTCATCCCGACTGCGGAGGATACTGTCGAAATCTATGACGTTGATTGGACCATTGGCAGCCAAAATAAAGGTTTTATCAGCGCGGGAACTAAATTGACCGTGGGTTGCCAGATGCAAAATATTGAAGGAAACAGCATTGACTTTGCTTTCCAAAGCTTGTTTGGTGAATTGCTGATCCAAAAGGCTAGTTGTTGAGACTCCGGCTTGGGTTATCAGGTTTAATTCTCTCTTGATGGCAGGCAAGGGTGCAAATTCGCTGTATCCTGGGGGGGGTTGAGTTAGCCCTGCGGTGAGAGCATTGAGCTGCCGTCGCACTAGTGGTTTGGGATCTTGAAGTTGCAACCCTATGCTGAGGGCGATCGCATATTTCTCGACCAAGTATTCCTTACCATTGTAAAGGGCAGAAGGCGGTATATTGCGTAACGCCCCATCCAGTACAAATACCAAAGTCTTTACCCCACTTGTTTGCAGTTCGGACTCAATTGGTTTTATCAACCAATTGTAAACCTGTTGTGACTGCGTTCTAAATGCTTTAATGGCAGATGGCTGGACAATATTTTGCCGCATTGCGCCGATAATCTTTTCTACTTCTGCTTGGCTAATTTTGGTGCTGTAGTGCCGCAAGGGTTGTTTAGGAATTTTAACAATCACTTGCAATTCGTCGGGAAGAATAATCGGGTAAAGAATGGCAGCAGTGGGGTTATCTTGGTCTACCACTTTGTCAAGCAGCACTTTCTGACCTTGTAGGCAAGCTTCCCGGAAAAAGTTATCTAGTTCTGCCAGTTGCAGTGCTTCCATCCGCTGGCGAGCTTTTTCTAAAGTTTTTTCATCAGGTTTCCCTTGTTGCAGTTGCAGCAGTAATTCCACTGATTCTCGATAAACAGGTTCTACACTATCTCGGAAAGAGAATTGCACATCCTGTTTAACCGCCACCAAGTCACTTCGCAGGGATTGGAGAGTATCCACAGCAGCATCATATGCCGCGATCGCTCCTTTGACATCTCCTTGTGCTTTTCGTAACCTTCCGAGTTGCCATTCCCATCGATAAGCAATCTCCGGTGCATTGCTTGCTTGTGCTAATAGTAACGCCTGTTGGGTCAGGTTTTGCGCCTCCGACCACTGCCCAGTTTTTTCGTACAAACCACCTAAACTTCCCAAAGCATACGCTTCTGCTTGCTTGTCACCCAAATTGCGGGCTTGTTGGACGGCGGTGGCGAGGAGTTGCGGTGGAGAGGATGAGGAGGATGAGGAGGAAATTATTTGCTTTGTCTCCCTCATCTCCCTTGTCTCCCTCATCTCCTCCATGCCTAATTTGGCGAGGCTATGAGCAAAGTTAATCCGGGCGTAGACAGCAGAACGACTGGCGGGCAGTGTGTTCAGTTGCGATTGAATTAAAGGTATGAGAGTTTGGGCTTGTGGTGATTGTTGATCCTCAATAAGAAGGTCTAAGTGATTGAGTTGCGCTTGGACTTTTGTTAAAGGTGAGGTGGAAATCTTAACTGTTTGTTGATAAAAGTCAATCGCTTGTTGTTTTTGCTGCTGTGTACGAGCATTATTTCCCAAACTAAAAAGACTTGCACCAATTTCTGCTGGAGATTGCAGGCGTTGGGCAATTTCCAGACTTTGCTGTAGCGCACCTTGGGAATCTTTCAAATTACCCACGAGTTGGAGGATATCACCAAGCGATCGCAATCCCACTGTCTTTTCTAACGAGTCTGGTTGTGATTGTAAAATTTTATAAACATCTTGTAGTGTTTTTTCTGCACGACGGTAAAAGCCTTGGGTTCGCAATGCTTGTGCTTGATTGATATGCGATCGCACTACGCCATTCGCGTCACCAGCCTTGCTATAAATCTTTTCAGCCTGCTGCCAAGTTGTCAAAGCTTGCTGTGTTTGTCCCGTCGCCAGTTGCAAACGACCTTGTATATCAAGGCTTTGGGCAAGAATTTGGGGTGTATGAATTTGCTCCCTCATCTCCCTCGTCTCCTGCTGTTGATATCCTAAGATATTTAAGCTTTGGGCGATCGCCTGCTTTGCCTCAGTCCACGCGCCGAGTTGCTGGTAAGCAAGGGAAAGATTACTTAGGGTTGCAGCAAGTCTTAGGGTATCCCCTTGCGTTCGGTATTGCTGAACTGCTTGCTGCAATATCTGCACGGCTTCGGCATATCGTCCAGCGTCGTACAACACTTTCCCCTCTTGCTGTGGGGAGAATGAGGAAACGGGGGGAGCAGGTGAGGGAGGAAGTTTCGCCAGCACAGGTGAACCAAGGACACACAACGAAGTGGTAACAACAGCTAGAACTAAGTAATACCGAATTGAATTGTGTCTTTTCATATCTTTTGTTTATTAAAAACGCATGAGGAGCGAGTAATATCAAGTTTGCTTAATCGCTTATAAATACCGAAGAACCCCACCCCGGTTTGTAAGAGCGCCAAAACCTCCCCTCCCCGCAAGCGGGGAGGGGATTAAGGGGAGCCAGCGCTGCAGGAGGGTTTCCCGACAGCAGGCGACTGGCGTGTGGGGTTGAAATATCACGGAAATCATAACTAATTAACCAAACTTAATATCAGGAAGAGAAAAATTTTTTTGACTTTTGACTTTTGACTTTTGACTTTTAACTTTTGGCTTTTGATTTTTGACTTTTAACTTTTAACTTTTTAAAAAGGATTGAAAATGATGGAAAAGTACAAACCGTTTTCCTGCCATGTGTCTTTATCCCCAGGGATGGAAATTATGGGAATACCCCAGTCCAAGCGGGCAGTAAGGCGGTTTTCTAATTGTAGGCGCAACCCTAAGCCTACAGAAACAAGTGTATTATCATCTAGCTCCGAACTCGGGCTGTTTTCTCTGCCAGAACGGTTCCAGCCTGTGCCAACATCGAAAAAGGGGGTTACTTGTAAAAGATTGTTGCGTTCAGAGAAGCGGACAATCGGAATTCGCACTTCCGCAGAAGCAAAGATGCCATTGTCTGTGAGTAAGGCGTCTTGGCGGTAGCCTCGGACACTTTCCAAACCACCTAAACCAAATTGTTCAAATGGCACAAGCGGTCGGTCTGCCAACTGCACATCTGCTCTCAGTAACAGCAAGGTATCGCGAGCCAACAGGCGCACCCACTGTGCTTGTCCTCTCCAAGCAACGAAACTCTTGGAATCAAAAGCGTCAAGTCCGAAACTGAACTGAGAACGCAAGGCAAAAACTTGCTGGCTATTGCGAGAAGTCCAGTCTTGAAAAAAACGCAAAGCGGTTACGCGCGTTTTTCCTTCTTCATCTGCGCCGAAAGCCGGAAAGGGAATTTCGCCATTGAGTAAACTGGCTTCGCTTTCCCGGCGAGTTGCACTCAGACCCAATGCCAATTCCTGAGTTGGAGATTGTATGATGGGCTGGCGTAGTGTGAGTTCATAGTAGCGAGAGTTCGACTGGATATCAAGCTGATTGAAGGGTCTTTCAATGACATCGCTGTCAGAAATTCCAAAGCTAAAGCTCACAGTGCCATTGCGGGGATTAAAGGGAACAGAGTAGCTAAAATCGAAGGTATTGCTGCCATCAGTATTGGTGTAAGCCGCGATGACGCTATCTCCCCATCCCAAGAGATTGGCTTCGCTGAGTTGGATTTGGCGGCGAAAACTCCCTACAGCAGGAGAACGTCCATTATCTAGGGCTATCTGTAGGTTAAAAGTATCTGCCTCCCTGACGCGTATTTCTAGCAAACTCACTCCCGGACGCGAACCTGCGGATAGTTCAGCGGATAGGTTTTCAATCAGGGGATTGAGTTGTAAAAGTTGCAATGCTTCCAGCAGGCGATCGCGATTTAAGGGTTTGCCTGTGGCTAGGGCAAGGCGGCTGCGCACATAGCCAGGATTAAGTCTGCGTGTGCCTGATACTTTGATGTCTTCCAGTGTACCCTCAACCACCTGGATTTCTACGACACCTCGCTGAAGCTTCTGCGGTGGGATAAAGGCTCCGGATGTGATGTATCCTTTGCTAACATACAAGTTAGAGATTTCTGTACGTACTTGGTAAAGTTCTGCAAGTGTTATCGGTCGTTTGGTATAAGGTTTGGTGATTTTGGCAAAATCTTCTGGACTAAAGACACTGCTGCCTGTGATTTCAAATTTTTCAACAGTAATGGTTTGGGGAGTTTCCTCAAATGGTGCTTGTTCGGGACTCGGGGGTGTTGTGGTGGGTGGAGGAAGTAACTCCTCTGGTGGCGGTAGGCGGGAGGGAGGCGGCTGTTCCGGTAATGGCTGGGTAGAAGGTGGCTGGTTCTGCCGTCGTGGAGTGGGTGGGGAGCTTGGGGTTTGGGCGCGTTGCTGATTTGATGGTTGCGTTGTATTTACGACTTGTGCTTGCAGTGGTTCTACTGGAATTGTGTTCAGAATTGCAACCAAGCTCAAGCAATGCCAGTATTGAGAGAACCCTGAGTTTTTGCGAAGTTTACCGAGCATGACAAGAGAACATTGGGATAGGATTTAGCGTCTGTGCTTGGGCAACAAGGATGACATCACCGTTAGCATCGACAATCCATCCTTGCGCTTCGATAATTTTAGGGGAATCTGGGTTTTTGGGCAAAGAATAAAAACGATAATCGTTGTTTTTCGAGGATTTTCTAGAATTTAGGCGATTTTTCACCTATTGTGATTTCCATTCCCAGAATTTCCTACTTCTGCTTGTCCCTCTTTTGAGTTATCTGCAGTATGTGAGGGAGTGACGCTAAACTTTACAAAAGTTAATATTTTTTTGATAAGCAGTCAAGCGATCATTTAAACAGCAAGACTCGGTGCTTTCATTGGTGCGGTGGTTTCGCGATCGCCTTTATGGGGGTACTGAGTCTTTTAGGGACACGGTGGTTTGAACGTGCGATCGCCTGCGGCGCTGGGCTCTGCGCCATCGCGCCGATTCGGGTGCTTTTGCACCATCGCGCTCAGGACTACCGCTTAATTTTGGAGTAGACTGCACGAAAGACAAACTTTTCGCTATCCTGCGTTCTGAATTCTTCTCAAAAAGGCATCACAGTATTAACTTGTCACGGATGATTTACTAATAAGCTTTGAAAAATTCGCTCAAATTGAATAATGTTGACTCACCTCTACCAAAAATTAACGGCAGCTTCCCATCCCATTTATCTAATGCTCGGTTTTGCAGGATTTCTGGAGTTAAAGTCTCATGCAGCACCTTATGTGCTTCCGCCTCTCCTTTTGCCAGATTAACCTTTGCCTCTGCCTCTTTTGATGCTTTCAGTGCGACAAACCCTGCCCGTTTTGCTTCCTGTTCGGCAATTTGTTTCGCCTCTACCGCCTCATCAAATCTCTGAGAAAAGTGAACATGCACAAGCGAAACATCATCAATTGCTATATGATAATTTGCCAGTCGTGCAGTTAATGCATCGTCTACTTCAGCTTTGACTTCTCCTCGTTTAGTAATTAATTCTTCAGCAGTATACTTTGCCATAACCGCCTTGAGAACTTCTTCAATTGCTGGGTTGAGAATTCGGTCTACAACGTCCCTTTCATCTCCTATTTGTTGAAAAATAGCATTTGCTTCCTGTGGAATAATATGCCAGTTAAGCGCTACATCTGTGAAAATATCCTGTAAATCTTTTGAAGAAGCTTCAGCAGAAATATCCTGTTTTTGAACTCTAACGCTCAATCTTTTAACTGTATTAACGACAGGGATAATAACATGAATTCCTTCTCCTAATATCGTGTTTTGTACTTTTCCAAATTCCATCAATACTCCCCGTTCCCCTGCATTAACAACCACAAAAGGCGTAAGGAAAATGGTTATCAGGCATAAAAGAGCAGTGAGTTTACTAGCACCGTTAAAAGCTTTAATTTTTTTCATAACTGACTTGAAAACGGCAATATTTTAATAGTGTTCAGTAAACAAGAGTTGAAGAAGACCGCAGAGTAGGAACGCAGAACTCAGCTTGATCACATAAACTTTTATGGGCAAGGAACACCTTACGATTTGTGGTCTAATCATAGAATAAGCGCTCGAAATGCGCGACAGTTTCATGGCAACATGGTGTCTGCTTTCTCAGAGTAGCAAAATCTTACACCTAAGTAAATTTACTAGATTCAGCAGACGTTCAAGGTAAATTTTTTGGACAATTAACGTATTCACTCAGATAAAATTTTAACTTGATTGTATGAAAGAGCAAAAAACTACAGTAAATTGGGAAGAATACCGTATTTCATAATATATGAATAGGAGTATGTTATTACCGCAGCTTGCAAACAAGTTTATCGCGCGGCATATCACAGACGAGTGCAAACTCAGCCGACAGCCGATACTTTGCTACCCAAACTTAAGCAGGAAGCAAGGTGACAGTGGCTTCAATACGATTGGGTTAGCCATGTTCATCCCTCAAAGATCCCCGCTAGCCTCCCGAAGATCGGCGAAATTAGCGCTTAATTTTGCATTAGTCCACGGAGGTGGACTTTGCTTGTGTAGTAGCGAATTATATTCGCCAATGACTTTTCTTTCTCCTTCTCTAAAGTTATACAAATCTGTTACGAAATCGTAATATTTGAAAAGCTGACGTTCTTCCCCAAATGATAGAAATTTCCTCTAAAATCAAATATTCTTTATTGGCGCTGCTAGAGCTGGTTAGATGTTATCAGCAGGGAGAATTCTTGCAAATAGAGCAAATAGCATCTTGTCAGCAAATACCAGACCGCTATCTCGGACAACTTTTGATGCAACTGCGGCGATGTGGAATTGTCCGCAGTCAACGGGGAGTCAAAGGAGGTTATCAATTGGGCAAAGCACCTGACGAAATCACGATCTTGGAGATTTTGACTTGTCTGGAAGGTTCTGGTATCCAAGAACAGAAGGAACAAACCCAATCAGCGACAATGGAAAATATGATGATCCAAGAAGTTTGGCAGGAAGCAGCAAAAGCAGCAATGGCAGTTTTTGGACGTTATACCCTCAAGGATTTGTACGAGAAACAACAGGACAGGAAACGGTTGAATCCAATGTATTATATTTAACTCAAAATGCTCAGATTCCCGACTTCTTAACCTCACCCCCTGCCCCTCTCCGTGAGTTCGGAGAGGGGTGCCCGTGAGGGCGGGGTGAGGTGATACGTATGGATGCAACGTGCGTATCAAATTGGTGTCAACAATCACGTTCAAGCGTTTATTGCACGTTGATTTACCCCACCCCTTAGCAAGCTACGGTGTACAACACAGCAGATCGCTTTTCACCTCACCCTCCCTTTTAGCGCAGCTAAAATCTTTCCCTCTCCTTTACAAGGAGAGGGATGCCCGACAGGGCAGGGTGAGGTTCTTACAGCAGTTTTCACGTATTTGAACCACACTGTAGGGGCACAGCAATGCTGTGCCCCTACGGCAAATGTGGTCTATTTACCTGAAAATAGCTGTAAGGAATTTTGAATCATTTGATGACTTGTGTGTACACCGTAGCTTGCTAAAAGAAGCGGCGGTTTTGGCGCAAGACAAAACCGGGGTGGGGTAAGGCGCGGCTAACAAAAAGCTCTAGGGAATAGTCATTTTTTTATACTAAATAGTTAACTTAATTACTACAAGACATAACTTACAACCGCGTGATTTTATTGGCATACACTTCAACTTCTGTACCAGCCTCTAAGTGCCAAATATTACTTTTCATCATCTCTTGGGTGGCTTGTTGGTTACGCTGGTTAACCTGAGGTACGATCACCTTACTAGCGCCTTCTAAAATCGCAGCCGGGATGTTTCTTTGTTGTTCAGTTCGGCTAGTTGGGGCACAAAATTCATACTCATTCTCGTCGTTATTGCTGTTATTGTTGGGGTTATTAACACGCCTACTCCTAGTACAGTAGACTTCAGTTCTTGTCTCAGGACGGTTAAGTATATCTCCTACTTGACCGAGACCCCCCAACAAACCTGAAAATGTATCATTACCTGCTATCTTTCCGGATTTGTCAGGATATTTTCTAGCTAGTAACGGTCTTCCTCCAGGTCTGCGAATTTTTATTGCATCCGGAGGTAGGCGAATTTCTGTGATATTGCCGTTATTTTGGAAATTCACTGAAACTACAGAAAGTTGTACCCATCCGCCTTCGGTAATTTGCTTAATTTGAGCTACTAATTCAGTATTTTTAGGAAGTGCGATCGCCCCATCTACAGATTTCAATGGTTCCTTGAGACGCACGACAAATTGACTGTCATCTTTATTATTATTGTTATTACTACTACTACTATTATTACTTCCTGGTCTATTTGCTTCTCCAGTGATATCAGCCGCTAGAACAGCTTTAGCCTTGGTTCCTATTGCGATCGCTTTACCACCATACTGTTTTGTCTGGTTTGAGGCTAGTGATTGTTCCTGAGGATTCGTTGTTGTGTTTGTTCTATTTGGAAGAGGTTGTCTAGCCCTGGAATTGAATTCAGAAGCTAAAGGAGCTGGAGGAGAACTTGCTACCTGTGGTACGGTTGGTGTTGGAGTTATTGATCTATTTGTTGATAAAGCTTCTCCTACATCCGATGGCATTGGGATTGGGGCGAGTTCTGGTACAGAGGTAAGCTCAAATGTTGCGCTTGGAGTAGCAGTGACTGTTGGTTGAGGAGTCGGAGTCGGAGTAGCCCGAGGAGGCTGAGGAGACTGAGTAGGAGTAGGTTTCACCTGCGCTACACGCTGAGGAACCCTAACAATTCGTTCGACAACGCGAGGTACGTAAACAGTTCGTGCTGGCGTAGGTACTCTTTGTACCACCACGCGCGTTACAGGTTGTGGCTGAGATCTTGTTTGTGTGGGAGTTGGCGTCGCCCGAGTTGGAGGGCGTACAGTTCTCAACTGTAGTTGCGCTGCTTTCACAGCCTTTGCTTGTTCAGCTAATGCCAGTTTTGTTTTTAGGATCTCAATTTCTTGTTCCGGTTTTAATTGCTCTGTTTTGTTCAATTCATTCGTATTCTGGGTTATCGTCGGCGAAATTTTTCGCGGCTGTTTGTTATTTCCACTCATTAATTGAGAGAGAAAAATACCAGCTATCAGAACCCCAGAGAGGGTAGCAGCACCTACTACAGCTACCTTGGCAAAAGGATTAGATGAGAATCGTTGTTGTGTGCGAAGTGAGGATGGATGAGACGGTGGTACTTCGTCATTACTACTAGCATTACTACTACTAGTAGTCTCTGAAGCACTGCTTTCTTCCTTGGGTGGGGGAATTTCTTCTTCTAAACCAACCAAATTTGCCATCCGCTGATGCCAATCTGATGATTGTCCTTCTTGCTGTGGAGGAATTTTTAATTCAGCGTCTGAATTTTCATAATTGGAGGAATTGTTAGAGGATTTCTTAGGGCTTGGTAGTTGAGTCATTTCTGTACTTCCATCATTTTGTTAGCACATGTTTTATCTTGGATATCGCAAATATTAGAAATTTCTAGCCTCGCTTCGTTGAGGCGGTATATTGCTGAGTCTAGAGGATTTTGTGGATTGGGTATGCTAATTGCTTGTGTATCTAATGCTCGAATAAATATTTTTTTATTAAAAGGAATTGCTTCCCCATTTTTGTTATTATAACCTGCAAAAATCAATCGATTAGCAGCTATGTCTACTTGCCATTGACCATCAGCTATTTTCTCTGGCTGAGAAATACTGCGAACTAATAATACACTTTCTGCTCCCACGGGATTCACCAAAACATTTTTAGGAATTCCTTGAGCAATTTCAGCTTGAACTTTTCGCCTAATATCACCCGTTAAAAGTTCTGAAGTTGTTTGCCAAACTGTTTGTGGTGGTTGTTTGTCTGACCAAGTAAACATCATGGTCATTGTTTCACCAACGAAACGCCGAATTGTTTCTGGATTGCGTTCTAAATTTTCTTGGGAATCTACTGTTATGGCACGACCATCAACAAGTTGCACTAAACTTTGTGGTAAATTACCACTCAGCCTTTTCAACAGAGAACTATGAAACATCAGCAATAATATGGTAAACAAATGCAACCCAAATGTTGCGACAACGAATATGGAAAGAATATTAGTTTTGTTGTTTTTTGGAGTAAATAACATTATTATGTCCTACCTATCTTGTAAAGCTACTAGAATTGGGAAGGTCGCTACAGCGTTGTAACCGAGTTTGGGGCGAAGAATCATAGGGATTGGTTAAACATAAATCGCTGACTTCATAAATTTCTAGCTTTTGGTCACGGACACTATAAATAGCTTTTTGTACTGGAGTAATACTGTTTGCTAGGGGATGCTCAAAAGAATCTACTGCGCGTACTAAAAAATCTTTATTAAAAGGAGTTAATAACTTTTTATTATCAGTACGTCTCACCTGTACTATATTAGCAACCATACCAACTCGCCAGCGACCAGGCGCGATTTTTTCAGGAGGATAAACCCGCTGGATAGCTAACTGCGCGGTTAACGCTTGGTTCTTATTTTTAGAAAAAACTTCTGGCGGCGTCATATCCGCAACAAGTGCCAAGAAACCTTGGCGAAAATCTTCTGAAAGTCCAAAACTCGCTACCCAACTACTTGTAGAAACTCTTTTCGTGAGATTTTGTGACGTACTAATAAGTATTCCTGCATCAGCTTTGGGGTTAGTCACGTCTTCAACCGTTGCTGCTGGAAGTCTTCCAGACCAGTCGAACATAGCAGCCATTGTCTTACTGACAAATTGACGAATAGCTTCAGGTTCTCGTTCAAGAGTGTTGGTTTGAGGTACTGCTTTACCATCAACAAGTTGCACGAACGTCAGGGGCTTTCTTTGAGTAACTTCGTAAATACGCAAACCTTGAAACAATAAAAAAATGACGGTCACAAAATGCAAGCCAAAAGTAAAAATAGTAAATATCGTTAAAAGATTGACTGCTGATTTTCTTTCTTGTAATAGCTTAGTCATACTTTCAGTCACCTCTGGGTTATTTTATTCTTCCTCTATTTGTCAAGAACTCAAATTTCACAACTTATAGCTTAAATCGATTTTCAATTGAATGGATTACAATTTAATTTTCTTGTGAGATGGGCGTCTCGCCCGTCTTAGATTTAAAGCGGGCAAGATGCCCACCCCACAAAAACTATATTCAATTGCCTCGTTCCCAGCCTCAGGCTGGGAATGCAGCCTTAGGAGGCTCTGCCTTAAGAGCGTTACTAGCCGCTTCAAGGGCATTTCCAGGTGGAACCACCCTACAGTTATTGAGAATGGTGCGAGATGTCAGTTAAAACGGAATTCGGCTATTACTCAGATCTTGCACCCAACAAGAGCCAGAGGCTCTAATATCTCGTTACCAGGTTCAACCTGGTAACGAGGGTTTGGAGACTTCGCCTCCTCACTGTTGCAACAGGTGGAAGATCTCAGATTAGACTCCTTGCAAAAGTATGATTTAAAGATAGACATAACAACAGATGCACACAGATTAACACAGATAACTTATCTGTGTGCATCTGTGTCCATCTGTGGTTTTATTTTCATAAATTTGACTTTTCTAAGAGGTTTATTAGCCCTACAATTTCTTCCAAGGTGTCATCCATAAAATGAAATAGCCCTGGCATTCACCTCCTGATATTTTAAACTTTTGTAGAGACGCGCTGTTTGAAGCGTCTCTACAGTTATGGCGCGTCTCTACAGTTATGGCGCGTCTCTACAGTTATG
>NZ_CAWMYC010000146.1:38006-51600 GCF_963872035.1 Scytonema sp. HK-05 | reverse complement strand
AAGATTTAGCAGAAGTCATTGCTCGCTCTCCTCAAGTATCCATAGCACAGAGAGACATAGTTCTTACTGCAATTTGGGTTTGTGCTGCTGATGGAGAACTTCATGAAAAAGAGAAGATAAAAATTCGGCAAATCGCGTCTATTCTAGGGGTAGAAGAAGAAATAGTAGAGCAGTTAGAGCAACTACAACAAGAAGAATCAGCACTACAGCAAAAGCGTATTAAGCTCTTATATCCTGAGAAAAGCCCCTATTAATCATCTGGCGTTGCTGATTGCGATATGAGTATTGGTGTAGAGATGCGTCAAACAGCCTGTCTCTACAAGGTTTTGAAATTACACAAAATGGTTTTCCTACCTAAATTTAGTAATGCCATCTTCCCTTGATTGAAAATTGACAAGAGTTAATTGCGTAGATTGAATTAGGAGGAAAATTGCTAGCTTTTAAGATATATCCAAAACTTTACCAGAGTTTAAGAAAAGGTTGGGAAGATTTTAATAGCAGCCAAGAATACAAGTTATTTCATGATTTTTTTGAATTTGTTTTACAAGCAGGCTTTGACGAAAGTCAATACAGAAAATCTATTCCCAACCCAGCTTATGATAATGCTGCTAAAATCATTGGAAAGTATTTTTTGACAACAGCAAGACAGTTTGAAATTTACTTTGACGAGATTTTTCCTGGTAATTTTTCTATATCTGAGGAAGGTGATATAGAAGATTTTGTTATTCGAGTGTTTTATTTAACTGCTTTTTATAGAAATCAACCTTTATGCCTTTTATCAATTAAATTTCCTCATTATCATGAAAATTTTGGCTTTCCACTACCACCAGAATTAGAGATAGTAAAGTTGTACGAGAATTGGGAATAGTAGACGCTTGAAGCCAGCGACTGAAAATTTTTGACCTATAAATGTTTGCTGAAAAGAAAATTCTATGATCTTTAGCAGTCCATACCCTGACATTTCTATCCCTGAGCAGCCACTGACAGAATTTGTATTGCAACGAGCAGTAGAGTTAGGGGATAAGCCAGCCCTCATCGAAGGGTTGAGCGATTGCGCAGAGCGCAGCGGCAAAGCCGAACGCATATTAACTTATGGACAACTGGCAGACTCCATTGGTCGAGTTGCTTCTAGCTTGGCGGCGCGTGGCTTCTCCAAGGGTGATGTTTTCGCAATTTACAGCCCAAATATTCCCGAATATGCGATCGCTTTTCATGCTGTCGTCAGTTTGGGTGGGGTAATCTCTACAGTCAACCCATCCTACACAGCACAAGAGCTTGTATACCAACTGAATCATACTGGTGCAAAATACCTGCTCACAACACCTGACCTTTTAGCTCCAGCATTAGAAGCAGTTAATCTGTCAGAAGTAAAAGAAGTCTTCGTGTTTGGTGAGGCGGTTGGCGCTACTTCATTTTCCGTGCTTTTACATAGCGAAGGAGAAGTACCACAAGTCCACATCAATCCCAAAGAAGATTTGATGGTATTGCTGTACTCTGGTGGTACAACTGGTCTACCTAAAGGTGTAATGCACACCCACTATACATTTGGTGCAAACTTTTACCAATTTCAAAACTGCGAACCAATTACCTCGGCTGATAGACTCATCGGAGTTTTACCGTTTTTTCATGCTTACGGTATGCTGATGCTAAATTACAGCCTTGCTTGCGGTGCAACTATTGTAACGATGCAAGGCTTTGATTTAGAGACATTTCTCAGCCTGATTCAGCAACATCAAATTACTCGTATCCATGTAGTACCACCAATACTGCTGCCACTGGTCAAGCAATCATTAGTAGAAAAATACGATCTTTCCAGCTTGCGGGTAATCACTTCAGCCGCCGCACCCCTGAGTCGTGAATTAATCGCAGAATGTGAAAAACGTCTTCCGCATTGCATAATCAAGCAAATATATGGAACAACAGAAACCTGTGTGAGTCTCTCTGCTCCAGATGAATGTTACAAGACTAAGCCTGGTTCAGTCGGTAAGATCATTTCCAGTGTCGAATGTCAAATTGTCGATATTGATACCCAAAAACCATTAACTGCCAATCAATCAGGAGAAATGTGGATACGTGGGCCACAGGTAATGAAAGGGTATTTAAATAATCCCGAAGCCACTGCCAACGCAATTGACGAAGACGGCTGGTATCACACCGGTGATATTGTCTATGCTGATGAAGACGGTTACGTTTACATCGTGGATCGAATTAAGGAGTTGATTAAGTGCAATGGCTACTCAATAGCGCCAGCAGAACTAGAGGCAATATTGCTGACTCATCCGGCTGTTGCTGATGCCTGTGTAATCAAAAGTCCTCATCCAACTAATGGTGAAGTTCCCAAAGCTTTTGTTGTCCTCAAAAGTGCCGCGACACCAGAGCAAATCATGGAATTTGTCGCTGGGCAAGTTGCATCTTATAAAAGAATTCGTAGGCTAGAAATTGTAGATAAAATTCCTAAGTCAACTACAGGCAAAATTTTACGTCGGCTGTTAGTAGAACAAGAACTGCTCAAAATTGGAGAACAAAGCAAAAATGAACAGCCATTGTCCAAACGAGTGGAGTTTTTGCAACAAATAGATGACGCTTTTGCAGATCAACGTCAAGAACTACTAATTAGTTACATTCAAGAGCAAATTGTCAAAGTTTTAGAAATTGATTCATCTCAATATCTAGATCCAGAAAAGCCTTTAAATGCACTCAGGCTTGATTCTCTCATGAATATTGACTTGAAGAACCGCATTGATACTGAATTAGGAGTCAACATACCAATAGAGATATTTATTGGCAACTTAAATATTAGCCAATTAGCAAATTTAGTACTTCAGCAATTAGCAACGCAAAATACATTTTTTTCACAACCTTATTCAACTGATTTAGCGCCGGATTTAAGTTCAGAAGCTGTTTTGGATTCTACTATATTCCCTGAATATCCAATTGAGTCATTTGTATCTGAGCCTGCGGCTATTTTCTTAACTGGATCTACAGGTTTTTTGGGAGCTTTTTTACTTCAAGAACTACTACTAAAAACCCAGGCACGTGTTTATTGCTTGGTACGTTCTGCTGATACTGAATCAGGGAAGATGAGAATTCAAAATAACTTAGAATCCTATGGCATTTGGAACGAGGATTTATCTGCCAGAATTATTCCTGTTTTGGGTGATTTATCTCAACCGCTATTAGGTTTGTCATCGGCAGATTTTCAAAAGATGAGCAGCCTGATTGATGTGATTTATCACAATGCTGCATGGATAAATTATGTTTATCCTTACTCAGCATTAAAGCCTACCAATGTTTTGGGAACTCAAGAAATTCTCAGATTAGCTAGTCAAACTAAAACCAAGCCAGTACATTACATTTCCACAATCGCGGTTTTTGAATCCCCTGCTTATTGGGGGAAAATCGTCGCTGAATCAGATCCACTTGCTCATAGTGAGGGAATGAAACTTGCTTACTCCCAGAGTAAATGGGTGGCAGAAAAGTTGATGATGATAGCAAGTCAGCGAGGAATTCCAGTTTCGATTTATAGACCACCATTTATTTCCGGTCATAGTCAAACAGGTGCTTGGTATAAAGATGATGTTATCTGTCGTACCATCAAAGGCTGTATACAAATGGGAAACATGACAGATATCACTGATAGATTAGATTTAGCTCCTGTGGACTATTTAAGTCAAAGTATTATTTATTTATCGAAGCAAAAAGATTCACTAGGAAAGGCTTTCCATTTAACTAATCCTCAACCTAGTTCTTGGAGCGAATTGACATATTTTATCCGTTCTTTAGGTTATTCCATTCAGCACATTTCTTATCAAGACTGGCAAATACAATTAAGTAATGCTGTACGTTCCAAAGAAAATCCTTTATATCATCTCTTGCCCTTTTTTCTGAAGAAATTACCTCAAGAGCAACTACCTATTTCCCATAAGTATCAGCAGTTAATAGACCCTCAACTTAGTTGTTCTGCAACACATATCGCGCTTGCAGGTAGTTCTATATCTTGTCCTCCTGTGAATAAAGAATTACTAAATACCTATTTTTCGTATTTCATTCGTAGTGGCTGGCTTGACTTTTAGCACATTTAAATATCTTCAGAAAAGCAGCTGCCAACATAGCATTAATAAAAAACATTAAATGTTTATATTATGTTCAAATTTTCTCCTTGATGTCATCTGTATTTGCGTGCAAAAAATCACCTTAATTTATTACTGAAACAACAGCATCTTGTTCATAAGTCTTGATTAGGTAATTCAGATACTATTTTGGTTTCTATTTGGTATCTATTACCTAGTTTTACAGACTTAGCATCACTCATAAATTATCAAAGAAGGTCAAAATCATGGTAGCGGAACTTAAAACTCAGATTAACTATAATGAAACATTCGTAGCAGGGCAAAAAGATCCGATTATTGTCTTAAATAACTTGTTACAAGCTGGCATTTTTTCTAACTATGTAATGTATCAAGGCAATAATGAAGTTCGCATTGCTGGTAATGAGCTTGCGAGGGTGTCAGTAACCCAAGACTCTGTATTAGTTAATGGTTTAGGAAAATCCTACTCTGAACCAGTGAGCGATCCTTTGAAACAGGTGGAGGCTTTGCTCAATTCTCTAAATATTGAAAATTGGACAGCTTATGGCTATGTTGCATTTGATATAGCTCGATTCTACTCGGCATATTCTAAAGCAATTTCCCAAGAACTGCTCTACTTTTTGATTCCTGAGACTGAACTGCGCTTTACAGAAACAGGAATACATATCAAGACTACTAAGTCATTAGACCAGATTCAAGAACAATTATTGCTTGAGAATGAATTACCAAATTATGAGTTATCTTCCTTAGTAGTTGATTTTAATGATCGCCAAAGTTACCAAAACCGTGTTCAGACTCTAATTACAGCAATTAAACAAGGGAATCTGCAAAAAGCAATTATTTCCCGTTCTGTTAAAGCAACAGGTAATTTAGATATTTTAGGAACTTATGTAGTCGGCTCACAAACAAACAATTCTGCACGTTCCTACTGTCTCAATTTAGAAGATATTCGCGCTGTTGGTTTTAGTCCGGAAATTCTCATGCAGGTAAACGAAGACGGTTTTGTAGTCACTAATCCACTAGCAGGAACTCGACCCCGTGGTGCCGACCTAGAGGAAGACACACTATTAACTGGTGAACTATTTACAGATGCGAAAGAAGTGAAAGAACATGCACTCTCAGCTTGGTTAGCACAAAATGAGATTACCTCACTTTGTTCACCAGAAACCGTACGAGTATTTGATTTCTTGGAAGTCAAAAAGTATAGATGTGTACAGCACTTATCATCACGAGTAGGTGGTAAACTTCTACCCGGATATAGCTTGTGGGATGCGTTAAAAGTGTTATTCCCAGGAATTACTGTTTCTGGGATTGATAAAGAACAAGCCTTAGTATGGATTGACCGTTTAGAAGATGAGCCAAGAGGTATTTATGCTGGTGGTATTGGTTGGGTAGATAGTAATGGTGCGGCAGATATTGCGATCGCTATTCGCTCAGTTTACCAATACGGCAATAGAATTCACTTAAATGCTGGCGCGGGAATTGTGGCAGAATCTGTTCCAGAAAAAGAGTATATTGAGTCAGTTAATAAGATGAATACTATGCTAAATAACTTAGTTTTGGAGATAACCTTTCTCTCGATGTGAGGGAGCATCAGTGCCCTGAATGTGGATATCAGACTCATCGAGATCATGCGGCGGCTGAGATGGTGCTATTGCGTGGACTGAATGTAGTACCCGTGGACAATCGGGGAACGGAAACTGCCCGTGCAGGCGTACTACCGGGGTCGGAAACGGCTAGGCAAGTGCCGAAATCCCGTAAGGGAGCAACCAGGAAAACCAAGAAGTGATTCTTTGGAATCCCCGTCCCTCTATAGGGCGGGGAGGATGTCAATATCCAGAATCCCCTATAGCTTTTGATTCCTCAATGATGACTTGTGATTGTTGTGGAGTCCACCTTTGCGATGGATTTCTGGCAATTTGCTGCTGGGAGAACATTTCCCGGAGAACCATTGCTGGATCTACATATTGTTTGGCATATTTCAGCCCCCAATGAAGGTGAGGACCTGTGGTTCGTCCGGTCATCCCTACCCGACCAATTCTCGTTCCTGCGCTTATTTGCTGACCTTCCCAAATTTGAATTCCACCAGCCCTATCTATGAAATAACGGCGACCCTCTGCGGTTTCAACTTGTCCTTCCATATGACAGTAGGTGTGTTCCCATTCGCCAGACTGAATGACTATATATGTACCACAGGCGTCCTTGTCGCTCACCTTTGTGACTGTACCTGTCCACCAATTACGAATATAACTACCTTGTGGGGCGGCGATATCTAACCCACCATGAAATTCCAAATTTGAGCCACCTGTCGCAGAACGACGGTAGCCAAATGCAGATGTGTATGACTGAAAATTTTCTACAGGAAAAGAGGCTGCTAGCCAATTGTTAGCTATTGCTACCTGCTGAGATTTAAATTTTGGAGATGCTTTTGGCTGGTGCCGATTATATTTAAATTCTACATCTGCTTTGGGGTGGTGCAACTGAGAATTTTTTACAGGACTTGAAGTTGCTTGCCAATTGTTGAATCTTGCTATCTGCTTGGAGTTAAATTCTACAGCTTCAACTGTTTTTGACTTTGACAATAGAGTGATGAAACTTACAACACTCAATCCTAATATAGACAGACTCACTGCAGAAAGTGCTACTGTTTGTCGCCACTGACTCATTTTTTTACCCTCTAGCCGTTAAGTCTATCTGTAAATTGATGTAGAATCCAACCAAAGCAGAAGTTTGAATTTTGATTAGGGATTGACATCTGCTTTTGTTTGTGTTTAGCCTTACCAGAAGAAAAAGCGTATTATTTTTTGCTTATCCATCGCCATATATTACTTGAAAATATTTCTATGTCAAGTCGTTTCAAGTACTATTTTTTGAGCTGTCAAAAGCAGAGGATTCTTAATTGAAAAAAATATGGCATTTAGAGTAAAACAGCTATTTTAGATACTTTTGTGCAGTTATACTTAAGCAATAATTCTTCTTTAAATAGTGAGTGTTAAACTTGCTAGTCATTCCCTGGCAATGATTATAAGTATTGGTGATTACATTTTTTATAGGTATATACTTAGATTGGCAGATGTCAATTTATGCACCATGAATTATACCTGTGAAAGAGTTGCCAATAAGTAAAAATGCTGTTAAGTTTATGCTTAAGATTGCATTAAGAAATTAATCTAGCTTCAATAGAAGCGAAAGCGCACCCTCCACACGAGTTCCACAAGCCATGCTGACCGAAATATTGCCTTTCAGCTTTGAGTTAGACACAATCGCGATCGCCGGAGCAAGTTTGTGGTCTTTGGCGCTGTATTTAGGTTTTTCCTCAGCCAGTGAATGGGTTATCCACCAACTCAACCGCTGGTTTAACTTTGCCGAGCGATCGCTCTACACGAGTCAGTCAGAATTTGAAAAAACAAGGAAAGCGAGAGAATCACAGAATGCTTTTTACGCCTCGCTTTTCAGTATTGTCCCCTTTCTAGTGATTGGCGCTTTATTTAATTGGGGAGTAGAAATCAGTTTAGGTCCAAGCTGGGGAATTAGCATGGGGATACTTGCCTGTATAGGTTCTGGTGTTTATGAACTGGGACGGCGGGATGGAGAATCTTCTGGAGAATGAGATGAGGAAGATGAAAGAGTTATTTCTTTCCCTACTTCCCGTACTTGCTTAATTCTTCTTTCACCAAAGTTGCTAGCTTTTGTGCTGCACCAGCCTCACCTCGGATGCTCCGCAGCTTCGCTTGTATTTGGGCTAATTTTTCTGGATGACTCAGAAAATCTAAAACCATTTCCCCGACTTCTTGGGACTTGAGTTTTCCGACTAGTTCGGGTACGACCATTTCCTGCGCCCAAATATTGGGCCATGCTAGCAAACCTTTTCGTCTCAAAACTAGCCAGTTAATTAGCTTAGCAAAACCGGAACCGACCAAAGGCAAATTTGCCAACAGTCCAGGCAAACCATCCCAAGACCTCATCGCATCTAGCTGTTGCGTTGGTAGCAAAACAATCATCGGCACTGCTAAAGCACCAAGTTCCGCAGTATTTGCACCCACTGTGGTTAAGCAAAGGCTGCACTGGGATAATAAATCGTGTGCAGGTGACTGAGTCCAGAGTTCCACACATAAACCTGTTCCTGTCTTGAGGATAGGATGATCGTAGGGGTACGGCAATGCCGTGCCCCTACCACTGTCATCTGGGACAATCACAGAAGCACCGCTAAAACCAAATGTTTGAACAAAAGAGTTTTTTTCTTGGTCGGCAAAACTAGCTAAAGTTTGTAAATCCAAAGTTGGGGCTACAGGAATCACAAACTTGGTTTGTGGTCTTCTAGCGTGGACATATTCCGCAATTGCCAACGTCAAAGGTACTCCTTGCGTCAATTTTGCCGCCTTTGATCCGGGGAGTACGCCAATGAGTTCAGTAGGAAGTGGAGAGGATGACGAACAGACTCCTAATTTTGAATTTTGAATTTTGAATTTTGAATTGATTTCTCCCCCTGCTCCCTCAGCCTGGGCTTCTTGCATCAAATCTCCCACAACGCTGAACTTGTGGGCAAATTTTTCAGGAACACGTGCAGCCACTTCGGGTTTCATGACTCCAAAGCGGTCAATTAAGTTGTGCCAACGTGCATCCCATTCTGCATAGACAACGGTGCGATATCCTAGCCTTTTGCTGATAACAACGGGGAAAAACTGATCCCCACCCAGGAAAACAACGACACCGCGTTTCCGCCAGTCCCAATTCTCAAATGTCTTTCCCCACAGCAAAAATTGCCAAAAATGCTCTGCTGCTTGCACTCGGTCTACTTCCGGGAAAGACCGAGCAATATCTGCTTCTTTGCCACTAGAATTGGGGCAAGGCGACAAAACCACAGAAATTCTTATTTGATTTCGGTCATCACTTAGTTTTTGCCGCAATGCTTTAACCACTGGGCGCACCCAAGTCGTCACTTCCCCAGGACCATTTGAAAGAATAAGAATGTCAGCGCTCATTGGTCATTAGTCGTTAGTTAGTTGTAGAGACGCGACGCCAGTCGCCTACGGAGGGAGACCCTGCTGCAGCACCGCAGTTTCTTACGGAGGGAAACCCTCCTCCGTTAGCGCTAGCTCCTCGCGGAGCGAGGCACTGCTCGCTGGCTCGCCATGGCACGTCTCTACATGAGTCATTAGTCCATTGTGATTGGTTATTGGTTCCCTTTCTATTGCGAGAATAGAGCAGTTCATCAAACCTTATTAAGATTTATTTACAATAAGCGAGTAAATACTTCGCAAATCTGTCAACAATTTTTACAAATTGTTTCATTTTTTATATCATTTTGTGTCAGATAGACGACAAAATCCCCACTGAGCAAGCATTTTCTGGTAAAAAACTCATATTGCCTTAAGAGAGGAAGTCTGAATGGCTGCTTTTGCCGAAGAGGACTTCTCAAACAAGAACACGCATCAAAGGAGCCGAGGAAGCATGTTCACTCACGTCAAGTCCACCATTAGACATATTGCGCCTGACAACCTGCGGGGGCGTCATTTAATTAAGGTGGTCTATGTCGTGTTAGAGTCCCAGTACCAGAGTGCATTGTCACAAGCGGTTCGGGAAATTAACCAGAATCATCCCAACCTGGCGATTGAAATTAGTGGCTATTTGATTGAAGAACTCCGAGACAAAGAGAACTACGAGGAGTTCCAAAAGGAGATCGCAAGTGCCAATATCTTTATTGCCTCGCTGATTTTTATAGAAGACTTAGCCCAAAAGTTAGTAGCAGCAGTAGCACCACACCGCGATCGCCTAGACGTTGCCGTTGTGTTCCCCTCAATGCCCGAAGTCATGCGCCTAAACAAAATGGGCACCTTCTCTTTGGCACAATTGGGGCAATCTAAGAGTGCAATAGCACAGTTCATGCGAAAGCGCAAGGAAAAATCCGGCGCGGGCTTCCAAGATGGGATGCTCAAGCTGCTGCGGACACTGCCGCAAGTGCTCAAGTACCTGCCAATGGACAAAGCACAGGACGCCCGAAATTTTATGCTCAGCTTTCAGTATTGGCTAGGTGGTTCTTCAGAGAACCTGGAAAACTTCTTGCTGATGCTAGCTGATAAGTACGTATTAAAAGGCGTAGAGACGAAAGGTGGCGCGTCTGTACAATACAAAGCACCAGTTGTCTATCCTGATATGGGGGTATGGCATCCTCTTGCCCCCACGATGTTTGAGGATGTCAGAGAATACCTCAATTGGCACAACAGCCGTAAGGATATCCCCAATGATTTGAAAGACCCGCTAGCACCTTGTGTTGGGTTGGTATTGCAACGCACGCACCTTGTAACGGGTGATGATGCCCACTATGTAGCAATGGTGCAAGAACTAGAATCTATGGGGGCACGGGTTATTGCAGTGTTTGCCGGGGGTTTGGACTTCTCCAAACCAGTGGAAGCATACTTCTATGAACCAACAACCAAAACCCCACTGGTGGATGCCGTAGTATCCTTAACAGGTTTTGCCCTGGTAGGTGGACCAGCACGCCAAGACCATCCTAAGGCAATTGACGCCCTCAAGCGGTTAAACCGTCCTTACATGGTAGCGCTGCCCCTCGTCTTCCAAACAACCGAAGAATGGCAGGATAGCGATTTGGGGTTACACCCAATTCAAGTCGCATTGCAAATTGCCATTCCCGAATTGGATGGGGCGATTGAGCCGATCATATTATCAGGACGAGATGGCACAACAGGAAAGGCGATCGCCCTGCAAGACCGTATCGAAGCAGTGGCACAACGCGCCCTCAAATGGGCTAACCTGCGCCGCAAGCCAAAGTTACACAAGAAGGTTGCCATCACCGTTTTCAGCTTCCCACCAGATAAAGGCAACGTCGGAACCGCTGCTTACCTGGATGTGTTTGGCTCAATTTACGAGGTGATGAAAGCCCTTAGGAACAACGGGTATGAAGTGCAGGATTTGCCTGAGTCTGCCAAAGAGTTGATGGAACAAGTCATCCACGACGCCCAGGCACAGTACAGCAGCCCCGAACTCAACATTGCCTACCGGATGCCAGTTCGTGAGTATGAAGCACTCACACCCTACTCACAAAAGTTAGAGGAAAACTGGGGACCACCTCCTGGACATCTCAACAGCGATGGGCAAAACTTGCTGATTTACGGTAAGCACTTCGGTAACGTCTTCATTGGCGTTCAGCCCACCTTTGGTTACGAAGGCGATCCCATGCGGTTGTTGTTCTCCCGTTCCGCAAGTCCTCACCACGGTTTCGCGGCTTACTACACTTACCTAGAACAGCTTTGGCAAGCCGATGCCGTACTACACTTCGGAACTCACGGTTCCTTGGAATTCATGCCAGGGAAGCAGATGGGGATGTCTGGAGAATGTTATCCAGATAACTTGATTGGCACAATTCCCAATCTCTACTACTACGCCGCAAATAACCCCAGCGAGGCGACAATTGCCAAGCGTCGCAGCTACGCCGAGACAATTTCCTACCTGACTCCTCCAGCGGAAAATGCTGGTTTGTACAAAGGTTTGAAAGAACTCAGCGAGTTGATTGCTTCTTACCAAACCTTGAAAGATAGCGGACGCGGTATTTCCATTGTCAACACCATCATGGATAAGTGCCGGATGGTGAACTTGGATAAGGACATTGCCCTGCCAGAGACAGATGCCAAAGATATGACCGCTGAAGAGCGGGATAATATCGTTGGCTTGGTGTATCGCAAGTTGATGGAGATTGAATCGCGACTGTTGCCATGTGGATTGCATGTGATTGGTAAACCACCGACCGCTGAAGAGGCGATCGCAACTCTCGTCAACATTGCCAGCTTGGATCGTCAAGAAGAAGAAATTCAAAGTCTCCCCCGTATTATTGCCAACAGCATCGGGCGCAACATCGACGAGATCTACCAAAACAGCGACAAAGGCGTTTTAGACGATGTCCAACTGCTGCAAGACATCACAATGGCAACCCGTGGGGCAGTTTCCGCCCTTGTGAAAGAGCAAATCGACGCGGAAGGACGAGTTTCCCGCGTTTCCAAGCTCAACTTCTTTAACATGGGCAAAAAAGAGCCTTGGGTAGAAGCACTGCACAAAGCAGGTTATACCAAGGTGGATGTCACAGACTTAAAACCGCTGTTTGAGTATCTGGAATTCTGCTTGCAGCAAGTTTGCGCTGATAACGAATTGGGAGCATTACTCCAAGGGTTAGAAGGCGAGTACATCCTCCCCGGTCCTGGTGGCGACCCCATCCGCAACCCGGATGTCTTGCCCACAGGTAAAAATATACACGCCCTTGATCCGCAATCCATCCCCACAACGGCTGCTGTCCAATCGGCAAAAATCGTTGTAGATCGACTGCTGGCGCGTAACAAAGCAGAAAATGGCGGTCACTATCCCGAAACTATCGCTTGTGTGCTTTGGGGAACCGATAACATCAAAACCTACGGGGAATCCCTGGCACAAATCATGTGGATGGTGGGAGTGCGTCCAGTTCCCGATGCCCTTGGACGGGTGAACAAGTTAGAATTGATACCTCTAGAAGAGTTGGGACGCCCACGTATTGATGTCGTTGTCAACTGTTCTGGTGTCTTCCGCGACTTGTTCATCAACCAAATGAATCTTCTGGATCAAGGGGTGAAGATGGCGGCGGAAGCCGATGAACCACCATCAATGAACTATGTTCGCAAACACGCCCTCGAACAAGCAGAGGAAATGGGGATCAACCTGCGCCAAGCAGCGACTCGCATCTTCTCCAATGCTTCTGGTTCCTACTCGTCAAATATCAACTTGGCGGTGGAAAACAGCACATGGGACAGCGAAGCCGAGTTGCAGGAAATGTACCTCAAGCGGAAATCCTTTGCCTTCAGTGCCGATAACCCCGGTACGATGGAAGAAGAGCGGCAGATTTTTGAAAGAACTCTGAAAACTGCTGAGGTCACTTTCCAAAATCTCGACTCTTCCGAGATTAGCTTGACCGACGTTTCCCATTACTTCGACTCTGATCCCACCAAAGTTGTGGCAAGTTTGCGGGGTGATGGCAAAACACCAGCATCCTACATCGCCGACACCACCACAGCTAACGCTCAAGTCCGCAGTTTATCAGAAACCGTGCGTCTCGATGCCCGTACCAAAATGTTAAATCCCAAGTGGTACGAGGGAATGCTGTCTCACGGTTATGAAGGCGTGCGCGAACTCTCCAAGCGGTTGGTAAATACGATGGGTTGGAGTGCGACTGCTGGTGCTGTTGATAACTGGATATACGAGGACGCTAACGAAACCTTCATCAAAGATGAAGAGATGCGTCAGCGGTTGCTGAACCTCAACCCCCATTCTTTCCGCAAGATGGTTTCCACCTTGTTGGAAGTGAATGGTCGTGGTTATTGGGAGACGAGTGAGAACAATTTGGAATTGTTGCGCGAGTTGTACCAGGAGGTTGAGGATCGGATTGAGGGAATTGAGTAGGTTATAACCGTGTAAACACGCCAAATGTAGAGACGCGCCATGGCGCGTCTTTACACAATATCGCGCGT